>CAZTCU010000234.1:0-4919 GCA_964612235.1 uncultured Rhizobium sp. | reverse complement strand
CGTGAAATTCGCGGATTACCTCCAACTGCATTACGTGGCGGGCACCGGCGAACTGGCTGTGTTCCTCGCCGCCCTGATCGGCGCGAGTCTCGGCTTCCTCTGGTACAACGCGCCGCCCGCCATGGTGTTCATGGGCGATACCGGTTCGCTGCCGCTCGGCGGTGCGCTGGGCGCGGTCGCCGTCGCGGTGAAGCATGAGATCGTGCTTGCCATCGTCGGCGGATTGTTCGTGCTCGAAACCGTTTCGGTGATCGTGCAGGTCGCCTCGTTCAAGCTCACCGGCAAGCGCGTGTTCCGCATGGCGCCCATCCATCATCATTTCGAACAGATCGGCTGGAAGGAACCAACCATCGTCATCCGCTTCTGGATCGTGGCGGTGGTGCTCGCCCTCATCGGTCTTTCGACGTTGAAGTTGAGGTGACGATGATCCCGGTCACCCGCTTTCAGAACATGGATGTCGGCGTCTTCGGGCTGGCACGGTCCGGCCTTGCGTCCATCCGCGCGCTGAAGGCGGGCGGCGCGAATGTCTATGCATGGGACCAGCGCGAGGCGGCGAACACCGCGGCACAGAACGACGGCGCAATCATCGGTTCCTTCCGCACCTGGCCGTGGGAGAAATTGAAGGCGCTGGTGCTGAGCCCCGGCATTCCGCTCACCCATCCCGCACCGCACGAAGTCGTGCGCGCCGCGCGCGATGCGGGCGTGGAAGTGATCGGCGATATGGAACTGTTCGCGCGCGAATTGCGCAACATGGCGAAGAAGCCGCCACTCATCGCCATTACCGGAACCAACGGCAAATCCACGACCACGGCGTTGATCGGCCATATTCTCGCATCCTGTGGTTATCAGGCGGAAGTGGGCGGCAATATCGGCAAGTCGGTGCTTGAACTTTCGGTGCGCGACGGCAAGCCGATCTTCGTGCTGGAAGTGTCGTCGTACCAGATCGACCTTTCGCCTTCATTGCAGCCAAATGTTTCGGTGCTGACCAACATCACGCCCGACCACATCGATCGTCACGGTTCGATGGAAGGCTATGTCGCCGTCAAACGCTGCCTGCTGAGACAGACCGCGGCGGACGGGGTGATCTGCATCGGCGTCGACGATCAGCATTCCGCCTCCATCTACACCCAGCTTTCGGCGACATCGGATGCCGAAAGCGTTCCCGTATCGGTCGGCAAGGTTCTGGGGCGCGGGATCTTCGTGCTCGACGGCACGCTTTATGATGCGCAGCGCCAGCACGCGGCCAAGGTGATGGACCTCAACACGGTCCGGCATCTGCCCGGCACGCACAACTGGCAGAACGCAGCACTCGCCTACGCCGCGGTGAAGCCCTATATCAACGATACGCGCTCCATCGTTTCGGCGATCCAGAGCTTCCCCGGCCTTGCGCATCGCATCGAGGATGTGGGCCGTCTCGGCAATGTGCGCTTCATCAACGATTCCAAGGCCACCAACGCCGATGCCACGGCGCGCGCGCTCGCCGTCTTCCCGGACATCTATTGGATCGCCGGCGGCAAGGCGAAGGAAGGCGGCATCGAATCCCTTCGCAGCTATTTCCCGCGCATCCGCAAAGCCTATTTGATCGGCGACGCGGCGAAAGATTTCGCGAACACGCTGGGCGATGTTTCGCATGAGATCGTTCACACGATGGATGCCGCCGTCGCCGCTGCCGCGCGCGATGCGGCGCGTTCCTCGGCCGAAGCGCCGGTCGTTCTGTTGTCGCCGGCTTGCGCATCGTTCGACCAGTTCCGCGATTTCGAACATCGCGGCGACGTGTTCCGCACGCTTGTCGCCGATCTTTCCAAGAACAAGGAAGCCGCCCAATGACCCTCTCGCGCGCCCGACGCGGCGGCTTCGCAAGCTGGTGGTGGACGGTGGACCGGGTGGCCCTTGTCGCCATGCTGGCGCTCATCGCCATCGGGTTGATGCTGGCCTTTGCCGCGAGCCCCGCCGCGACCGGCGGACCTATGTCCGCGGGCGATTTCCGTTATGCCGCCAAGCAGATCGCGTTTGCCGTGATCGCCGCGGGCATTCTCGCGGGCACGTCGATCCTGAACATCCGCACCATCAAGCTGGTAGCGGCCATCGTGTTCGCGCTGGCCGTCATCGGTTCCGCACTCGTGTTGTTCACGGGTAACGAAGTGCTGGGCGCGAAACGCTGGATCGATCTGGGCTGGCTCACCCTGCAACCGTCCGAATTCCTGAAACCAAGTTTCGCGATCCTGGCCGCAACGATTCTTGCCGATCCGCAGCCGATGCCGGTGCGCAAGGAATTCATCACGCTCTGCCTCGTCGCGTTTCCCATCGCGTTCCTGCTGATGCAGCCCGACGTGGGGCAGACGGGCCTGTTGCTCGCGCTCTGGGCATCGCTTCTCTTTTTTGCGGGCCTGCGGCTTTATTGGATGGGCCTGCTCGCTGGCGCTGGCGCTGGCCTTCTTGGGTTTTCCTATGCGTTCTTTCCGCATGTGCGCCACCGCATCGATCAATATTGGGCGCAGATGCAGGACCCCGATCAGGCCGGTTACCAGGCCGGACTCGCGCTGAAGGCGTTCGAGCACGGCGGCTTGACCGGCGTGGGCCCCGGCGCGGGCACGATCAAATACCGAATTCCCGACGCGCATTCCGATTTCATTTTCGCGGTGGCGGGCGAGGAATTCGGGCTCGTGCTCTGCGCGCTGATTGCGGCGCTGTTCTGCGTGCTCACTGTTCGCCTTTTGCTGCGCGCCAGCCGCGCGCGCGATCCGTTCACCCAGTTGGCGGGTGCGGGGTTGGCCATCGTCATCGGACTGCAGGCCTTCATCAATATGGGCGTGGCCATCAGCCTGTTGCCCGCGAAGGGCATGACCTTGCCGTTCATCTCTTACGGCGGTTCGTCGCTGTTCGCGGTGGCGCTGACCATGGGTTTCGCGCTCGCCGTCACGCGCCAGCGTCCGCAGCTTGAGATGCGCGACAACACCCACAACCCGCTTCCCGCCGGAGTGCGCTTCGCATGAAGACGGTCGTTCTCTCCGCGGGCGGCACGGGCGGCCATCTTTTTCCGGCGCAGGCGCTGGCGGAAGAACTCGTGCGCCGCGGCGCCAGAATCGTGGTGATGACCGATGGGCGAGGGGCCAATTTCACCCGCGCGTTTCCCGGCGCGGAAATCGAAACCGTTCCCGCCGCCACCTTCGCGGACAAGAGTTTCGCTTTGAAAATCCTCGCGGCAATAGAAATCGGCATCGGCGTGATCGCGGCAAGTCTCAAGCTCGCGCGCATCAAGCCCGCTGCTGTTGTCGGATTCGGCGGTTATCCGAGCCTGCCGGTGATGCTTGCGGCATCCTTCTCGCGCCTGCCGACGGCGATACTGGAACAGAACACAGTGCTGGGCCGCGTCAACCGCCTCGTCGCCAATCGCGTGCGCGTGGTGGCCGCCGCCTTTCCCATCGCGCGGTTCGCGCCGCGCGACGTGTCCAAGGTGGTGATGACCGGCAATCCCGTCCGCCCCGAAGTGCTGGAAGCGGCCAACACGCCTTACGATGTGCCCACGCTCGAAAGTCCGTTGCATGTTCTCGTCTTCGGCGGCAGCCAGGGCGCGCGTGCCCTGAGTGAAGTCGTGCCGCAAGCCATTGCGCTTTTGTCGAACGATTTGCGTTCGCGGTTGTCCGTCGTGCAGCAATGCCGTCCCGAAGATCTGGAGAAGGTGCGCGCCGTCTATGCCGAAGCGAAGATCGATGCCGAACTCGCGGCGTTCTTCACCGATCTTCCGGCCCGCATCGCAGCCGCCCATCTGGTGATCGCGCGCTCCGGCGCGGGCACGCTTGCGGAACTCGCTGCCATCGGGCGCCCTGCGATCCTGATCCCGCTCCCCGCCGCCACCGACGACCATCAGACGCCGAACGCCGACGTGTTCGCGGATGCGGGCGCGGGCTGGCGTGTGCCGCAGGTCCAGCTGACCCCGCAATTCCTCGCCGCCATGCTCGAACAGGCCTTCGCGCTGCCGGAAGACCTCGCCAAACGGGCCGCCGCCGCGCGCACGCTCGCGCGCCCTGACGCCACACAACGCCTCGCCGATGTGATCGAGAGTCTGGAGAAGGCCGCATGAACGCCGCGCCCACACAGATTTCCGTTCACACCCGCGTGCCGCTCGACATCGGCGCGATCCATTTCATCGGCATCGGCGGCATCGGCATGAGCGGCATCGCCGAGATCATGCACAACCTCGGCTACACGGTTCAGGGCTCGGATGTCGCCGAAAGCGCCAACGTCAAGCGCCTGCGCGACATGGGCATCCACGTTTCGATCGGCCACAACGCCGACAACATCAAGAACGCGCACGTCATCGTCTATTCCTCGGCGGTGAAGCCCGGCAACCCGGAATTCGATGCCGCGCGGCTGCAGAACCTGCCGCTGGTGCGCCGCGCCGAAATGCTGGCGGAGATCATGCGGCTCAAATGGTGCGTGGCGGTGGCCGGCACCAACGGCAAGACGACGACCACGACGATGGTCGCCGCATTGCTGGATGCGGGCGGCCTCGATCCCACCGTCGTCAATGGCGGCATCATCAACGCTTACGGCACCAACGCGCGGCTGGGCGCGGGCGAATGGGTGGTGGTGGAGGCCGACGAAAGCGACGGCACCTTCCTGCGCCTGCCCGCGACCGTTGCCGTGGTGACCAACGCCGATCCCGATCATCTCGATTTCTACGGCACCTTCGACAAGATGCGCGACGCCTTCCAGCGTTTCATCGAGAACGTGCCATTCTATGGGTTCGCGGTCGTGTGCCTCGACCATCCCGAGGTTCAGGCCATGATCGGCCGCATCGAAGACCGGCGCATGATCACCTATGGCTTCTCGCCGCAAGCCGATGTGCGCGCGACCAATGTGAGGTTCTCCGAAGGTGCTTCGCATTTCGACGTGGTGATTTCGGATCGCCGCAAGGG
>CAZTCU010000233.1:0-4970 GCA_964612235.1 uncultured Rhizobium sp. | reverse complement strand
AGACTCTGAAAACAGAGGGTATTTCGCCCAACCTGTTCGAGGTCGTGACGAAGATTCTGGGGTGACATGATTTGTCATCCCCGGCCGAGCGACAGCGAGGGGAAGGGGACCCAGCTGTTCGACATTGAGACAGTTTTCAATGCCTGGCTCCCCTTCCCTCACTCCGCTTCGCTTCGTTCGCCGGGGATGACAGGTATTTCGGTGACACCGACTCCCGCTTGCGCATAATTGCCAAAAGGGCGATTCGCAGAACGCGCTCGGGGGTGTTCGCCGATATGGCGCAGGTGGACGTTGCAGCCGGTCACGTTGGGGCCGCACAGCACGCGCTTTCGGGCGTGACGCGGCTGGCTGCGCGGCATGTGCGCGTCACCGTTCTTCTCTGCGTAATCCTGATTTGCGGCAGCTTCGCGGCCGCGGGCGCATTGCAGATGCGCATCGGACGCGAGCATGGGTTGCAGCAGGCCGCAGCATTGGAAATCGAGCGGGCACGCGAGGTCGCGGGCGGGATCGGCGGGCGGCTCGACCGCAACGCCAAGATCGCGGCCCAGTTTGCGGGCGGAAAACTCGATGCCGCCAACCTGCGGACTTTCCTTTCGGCCCATGCGAGCGCACTGCGCAACGCCATGGTGGTGGACGAGACGGGCCATATTCTTTCGGCGCTCAGAACGCCGGGCTTCAAGGCATTGCCATCGCGGCTGGTGATGCAGGCGTTTGCAGGACGCGCGGTGGGCACTTACGGCTCGTCGCTTCTTCTGGCCTTTCCGCAGAACGGCAATGTGACGGTGGCCGAACTCGATTTCGCCTCCGTGTTCCCGGACGCGGTGCTGAGCCACAGCGCGGTTGCGGATTCAAACGGTGTGGTGCTGGCGCACGGTCGGTCGTGGGTCGCGAGCACGCTGCCGTCCGATCTTCCGCAAGGCGACGGGGCCTCGGTCGCCGACAACCAGATGGTTTCGGCGGCGGCCGTTCCGGGATGGCCGCTGCGCGTGGCGGGCGTGCTCGACGTCGAGGGCGCGGTGGGCGCGTGGTACGGCTCGCTGCCGCTCTATTTGTTCGTGATACTGGGGCCGGCGCTGGTGGGCGCCGGGCTTTCGGTGGTGTTCGTGCGCGAGTTCGAAAAGCGCGTGCGCGCGAGCGACGCACTTGCGCGACTGCGCAACACGTCCGCGGGCGATGCGCGGCTTTTGATCCGCCTCGCCGAAGCCGAGCGGCGCGCCAGCGAAGCCGAACGCTCCAAGACCGAATTCGTGGCGCATATGAGCCATGAGTTGCGCACGCCGCTGAACGCGATCATCGGATTTTCGGAGATCATCAGCCACGGCTTCTTCGGCCAGCCGGGGCATCCGAAATACATCGAATATGCGCGCGACATCAGCCTTGCGGGGCGCGAGCTGCACGGCAAGATCGGCGACATCCTCGAATTCGCCAATGTCGAGGCGGGACGTCATCCGATTTCGCTTGGCCCGGTAGACATGGCGAGTGTCGCATCGGCCTGCGTGGACGAGATGGCGGGGCGCGCGTTTTCGCGGCGCATCGAACTGGGCGTGGTGCAGATAAGCGGCACTCAGGCCAATGCCGACGCGCGCGCGGTGAAGCGGGTGCTGTCCAATCTCCTGTGCAACGCGCTCAACTTCACGCCGGACGGCGGCAAGGTGCGGGTGGAAATCGTCGAAAGCGAAACATCCGTGATCGCGCGGGTGTGCGACAACGGACGGGGTTTCTCGGAAGACGAAGCGGCGCGCGCGGGCGAGGCGTTTGCCGCCTTCGACCGCGTGGGATCCGTCACCGGCCTGGGGTTGGGCCTTGCGATCGCCACAGCACTTGCCGAACGCATGGGCGGCGAGATGGTTCTGGTGAGGAACCAGAACCTGGGAACGACGGCGGAATTGCGGTTGAGGAAGGCCTGAATTTCCTTGTCATCCCCGGCCGAGCGACAGCGAGGGGAAGGGGACCCAGGCGCCAGACACCGATCAGTATTGAACGCCTGGGTCCCCTTCCCTCACGCGAACGAAGTTCGCGCTCGCCGGGGATGACAGGAATTACAAATACCAGTCGTATTCGGCGGCGCTGATGATCTTGCGGAAACGAACGGCTTCGACGCGCTTGGTTTCGCGATAGAGCGAGAGCGTTTCGGCGCCCAGATAGTTCGCCAAAGTCTTGGCCTGATAAAGCCGGTGCAGCGCATCGTCGAGCGTGAGCGCGATGGCCGGATCCGGTTCGCGCGAGACGTTGCCATGCGCGGGCAAGCCGGGGTCGAGCTTCATTTCGAGGCCGTGATGCACGCCGGCCAGAACCGCGGCGAGCACCAGATAGGGATTGGCGTCCGCGCCCGAAACGCGATGTTCGACGCGGCGCGCATCGGCCGGGCCGATGGGGATGCGCAAACCGGCGGAGCGGTTGTTCACGCCCCAGTGACGGTTGGCGGGCGCGAACATGTCGGGCTGGAAGCGGCGATAGGAATTCACGTTTGGCGCAAACAGCGCCATGGATTCCGGCATCAGCGCTTTCAAGCCGCCGATGGCATGGCGCAATGCGTCGGAGCCTTCGCGGGTGCCGTTGTCGAAGATGTTGTTGCCTTTCGCATCCAGCACACTGACATGGACGTGCAACCCGCTGCCCGAACGGGTCGGATAGGGCTTGGCCATGAAGGTGGCTTCGAAGCCGTGGGCGCGGGCGGACGCCTTGACGATCTGCTTGAGGAAGATCGCGTGATCGGCTGCGAGGCGCGCATCGGCCTGATGGCGCAGATTGGCTTCGAACTGGCCGGGCGCATATTCCTTGCTGGTCGCGGTGAGCGGCAGGTTCTGCACGCGGGCTGCTTCCGCCAGCGCCTTGAGGAAATCCTGATAGCGGTCGAGATCGTCCAGCCCATAGACCGACGGTTCGCATTCGCGGATGCCGGTGCGCGGACAGCGCGGCGGCTGCGGACGGCCGAGTTCGTCGCGCTCGGTGTCGAGCAGATAGAATTCGAGTTCGAGTGCGGTGACGGGCGTGAGGTTGAGTTCGGCGAAGCGTTCGAGCACCGCATCCAGAGCGGCGCGCGGTTCGCCGATGAAGGGAATGCCTTCTTCGTCGCGCAAGGTGGTGAGTATCTGCGCACGCGCGGGCGTCTCGCCCCAGACGCGCGACAGCGTGCCGGGGATGGGCCAGGCCGTTCCATCCGGGTCGCCATCGCCATAGCCGTGGCCGAACACGTCGGTCATCTCGCCGCGTGCGTCCATCAGATAGACGGATTCCGGGATCTGCATGCCGCTTTCGAAGACCTTGGCGGCTTCGGCGATGCCCATGCGCTTGCCGCGCAGGATTCCGCACAGGTCGACCACCACCGCATCGAGATATTCGATGTCCGGATGCCGCTTAAGGAAGGCTTCGAATTCCGCTCGCGCGTCCTCCACAAAAGCGGGATGCGCGAAAGCCGGGGGTGTTGCTAACTTGTTCACGACACATGCACAATTTCAATGCATCCGATCATACCCCGGCAGACCCCATAAGAGAAAGTGTGACCGGTCGATATGCCATAGATTGCGGTCCCTACATTCTCTCATTACCGTTAATTGCGTGGGGCGGCCCGAACCGGCAACGGGCCCGCGCAACAGGGGTTGACCATGGCCATTAGGAAATTCGCGATTTTGGGCGTGGCTGCGATGGGCGCGGCCCTGATGATGCTGACGCCGAGCGTGGCCGGCAATGGTGCGGTGACGCTGTTTCAGTGGGAGGATTACATGGATCCTCCGTTCCTCGCCGACTACAAAAAGCAGTTCAAGGAAGATCCCAACGTCACCATCTTCGCCGACGAGGACGAAGCCTTCGCGAAGATGCGCGCGGGCTATAAGCCGGACGTGATGGGACCGTGCCTCTACGAATTTCCGCGCTGGAAGGAAGCGGGGCTTCTGCAGCCGATCGACACGGCGAAGCTGAAGAACTGGAACAAGATCTCGCCCACCTTGCGCAACATGCCGGGCATAAGCGCGGGCGGAACGAAGGTGTGGTTCGTGCCGCATTATTGGGGCAACACGTCGGTCACGTTCCGCACCGATCTGGCCCCAGAATATGTGAAGAAGCCGAGCTGGAACATTTTGTTCGATCCCAAATACAGGGGACGCATCGCGATCATGGACGGCGTGGACGACACCGTGCCGCTGGTTGCGGCCACCATCGGCATCAACGCCTACAACATGACACCCGACCAGTGGAAAAAGGTGCAGGCGAAACTGCGCGACGCGATCAAGCAGGCGCGCTTCGTGTCGAGCGACGACACCGCACTCGCGCAAGGCCTGGCGTCGGGCGAGATCGTGGCGGCGATGACGTGGCGGGTGACCTATTCGACGCTGAAGAAGGAGCACAAACCCGTCGCCTATATGAAGCCGCCGGGCGGGATGTTCACCTATGTCTGCGGGCTGGTGATGCACAAGAACCCGTCGAACGAGGCCAAGGCGCTGGCGCTGATCGATTCCTCGCTGAGCGACGGGGCTGCGATGTACACCATCCAGCATATCGGCGACGAACCGGCCAACGCCGAGGCGCTGAAGAAAGTGCCCAATTCCACTTTCGAAAATCTCGGACTGACGCGCGACGTCGAGACCTTCCTCAAGAGCGGAATCTTCCAGCAGCGGCTCAAGGACAAGGAGAAGATCGTCGCGTCCTGGACGGAGATAAAGGCGGGGCTGTAGCCGCCCCTGCTGTCATCCCCGGCCGGGGATGACAGATGTTATTTTAAAGCGGCATCCACCTTCTTCAGCAGCGCAGCCTGCTCGGCCTTTGTCGTGGCAGGGTATCTGTCGAAATCGTCTTTCAAACGCACATCGGCGAAGACTTGCTCACCGTCTTCGTGGAAGTGGAGAAACGCGCGGGAGCCGCGATAGAACGCGCCGCGCGATTTTTCCTTGAGCGGACGTTTGCGCAATTCGCGCAGGAGCGGCTCAAGGCGGTCGAGAGCGGCGGCGGCGGCGTGCTTCATGGCCCCAGCAAAA
>CAZTCU010000232.1:0-5016 GCA_964612235.1 uncultured Rhizobium sp. | reverse complement strand
CCCGATGATCATCGTCTGTGTCCCGTCCGGTTCCACCGCCGTCGAACGCCGCGCGATTCAAGAATCCGCGCTGTCGGCCGGCGCACGCCGCGTGTTCCTCATCGAAGAACCGATGGCGGCTGCGATCGGCGCAGGGTTGCCGGTTTCCGAACCCACCGGCTCCATGATCGTCGACATCGGCGGCGGCACCACCGAAGTGGCCGTGCTTTCGCTAGGCGGCATCGTTTATTCGCGCTCGGTGCGCGTCGGCGGGGACAAGATGGATGAAGCGATCATCGCCTATATCCGTCGTAACCTTAACCTGCTGATCGGTGAATCCAGCGCCGAACGCATCAAGAAGGATATCGGCTCCGCCTGCGCGCCGGACATGGGTGCGGGCAAGTCGCTGGAGATCAAGGGCCGCGATCTTCTGAACGGCGTGCCGAAGGAAATCACCATTACCGAACGCCAGATCGCCGAAGCGTTGGCCGAGCCCGTAGGGCAGATCGTCGAGGCGGTGAAAGTTGCGCTCGAAGCAACGCCGCCCGAACTCGCCGCCGACATTGTGGATAAGGGCATCGTGCTGACCGGCGGCGGTTCGCTGCTCGCCAATCTCGATCGTGTGCTGCGCGACGCCACGGGCCTTCCCGTTTCCATCGCCGACGATCCGCTTTCCTGCGTGGCGCTCGGCACGGGCAAGGTGCTCGAGAACTCGAAAGGCATGCGTCACATCCTGTCGACCGCTTTCTAGGGACACCGCCGAATGGCGAACGGGTTTTGGAGGAACGCAAGGGTAAGGGGGGACAACCGGGTCTCGCTGGCCGCGTTCGCCCTGCTCGCTTTGCTTCTGCTGATGTTGAGCCGAGCGCAGGTCAACGTGTTCGACCGCACCCGCGCCGAAATCAGCGATGCCACCGCGCCGTTGCTCACCAAACTCGAAGCGCCGTTCGACGGGTTCAACCACTGGATCGGCAATCTCACCGGCATCTTCAACGTCTACAGTGAAAACCTTCGCCTGAAGGACGAGAATGCGCGCCTGCGCCAATGGCAGGGTGCGGCGATCCTTCTGCAAGGCCGCGTCGCGAATTATGAGCGGCTTCTGCATGCCGTTCCGCGCCGCGATACGTCCTCGGTGCTTGCCCATGTCATCGGCCGCAGCGGGCGGCCCTATCTGCAGACGATGATCCTCGACGCCGGAAAGGCCGAAGGCGTGCGCCCCGGTGAAGCCGTGCTCGACGCGCGTGGCCTGATCGGGCGTATTCTCGTCGCGGGCGACCACACGTCGTGGGTCATTCCGCTGAAGGATCTGAACAGCCGCATCCCCGTCACCATCGCGCCGGGCAACGCGCAGGCCATTCTTTCCGGCAACAACACGTCCAATCCCGGTATCGAGACCTTCGATCCGCGCGCCCAGATCAAACCCGGCGATGTCGTCTTCACATCGGGCGACGGCGGCTTGCTGCCGCCCGGCCTTCCCATTGGCACCCTGATCGTGCGGTCCGATCGCTATCGCGTGGCGCTGTTCGCCGATGCCAATTCCGGCAGCGACGTCGAAGTGCTCGATTTCAAGGGCGTGCCCGAAACGCAGCCTGCGCCGTCGCCCGCCGATCTTCCGCCCGCGCCGCCGCAAGCCGCTCCGGCGCCGGCAGCACCCGTATCCTCCGTTCCCGCCGTCGTCGACGGCAATGAGTGATTGAAAGACGGATGGAGCGCGCCAGCGTCATGGTCGGCGGACTCTTTGCAGGCATCGTTCCCTTCGCCTGCGGCGTTCTCGGCGCGGTGCTCGCAAATCTTCCCGTCTCGTTCACATCGGGCCTGCTGCCGCCGCCCTTGCTCGCACTGATGCCGGTCTATTTCTGGACTCTCGTGCGCCCCGACCTCATGCCGCCATGGGCCGCGTTCGTGCTGGGCCTTCTGCAAGACCTTCTCTCCGGGATGCCGCCGGGTGTCTGGGCCGCCTCGTTCATCGCAGCCTACGCGCTGATCGACCGCCAGCGGGATTCCTTCGCAAGCCTGTCTGGCTGGGCGGCGATCCTGGGCTTCGGCGTTGTGGCGCTCGTCGCCAGTGTCTGCGCCTTTTTGTTGGTTTCTTTCTACTTTCTTCGCATCCCACCGGTGACGCCCGCACTCGGCCTGCTGGTCGTGACGGTGGTGTTCTACATGCCGACGGCATTGCTTCTGGGCGGCGTCCATCGCCGTCTTGTCGGCTCGGCAAGGACGCAATTCTGATGCCCTTGTTCGACCGCAAGGACAAAAGCCGCTACGCGACGTTCTCCCGCCGCACGTTGCTTGCCGCGGGCGGCATGACCGGAGTGTTCGCCGTCCTCGCAGGCCGCCTCTATCAACTACAGATACTCGACTTCGACGAGTTCATGACTCAAGCCGAGGACAACCGCATCAACGAACGGCTGATCACGCCCGCGCGGGGGCGCATCATCGATCGCTTCGGCGTCGAACTCGCCAATGACCGCCGCAACTATCGCGCGCTGCTGGTCCCCGAACAGGCCGCAGATGGTGCGAAAGCTTCCGTCGAAGCCGTGGCGAGGCTTCTTCCCATCGGCGAACATCAGCAGGAGAAAATCCTGCATGACGTCGCGGAGAACAAGCCTTTCGCGCCGGTCGTGGTCGCGGAAAATCTCAGTTGGGACGACTTCTCCCGCATCAATCTACACCTTCCCTATCTCTCCGGCATCATTCCCGATGTCGGCGAGACGCGCGCCTATCCGTTCGGCGAGGAGTTCGCGCACGTCCTTGGCTACGTCGCCTCGGTCAGTGCCGACGACATGAAGAACGACAACGATCCGCTCTTGTCGCTTCCCGGTTTCCGCATCGGCAAGCGCGGCATCGAGAAGGCGTTCGACGAACAGATCAGGGGCGCTCCCGGCATCAGCCGCGTTGAGGTGAATGCCCATGGCCGCGTGATCCGCGAACTGAGCCGCGAAGCCGCCACACCCGGCAAGGATATCTATCTCACCATCGACCGCGAGCTGCAGCATTTCGTCAGCGAGCGGCTCGGCACTGAAAGCGCCGCCTGTGTGGTGATGGACACCGAAACGGGCGACGTGCTGGCGCTCGAGTCCTCGCCCGGCTTCGATCCGAATCTGTTCAATGTCGGTATCTCCAGCGCCGAATGGCACGAACTGACGACCAACGATCATTCGCCCCTGATGAACAAGGCGCTCAGCGGCGCCTATCCGCCCGGCTCGACGTTCAAGACGGCTGTTGCCGCCGCCGCCGTCGACGCAGGTATCGCGGTTCCGGGCTACACGGTGTTCTGTTCGGGCAGCCTCACGCTCGGCAATCACGATTTCCATTGCTGGAAACGCGGCGGTCACGGCACGCTCGATCTGCGCGGCGGTATCAAGAATTCCTGCGACGTGTTCTTCTACGAAACCGCTCGCCGCATGGGCATCGACAAGATCGAAGCAGCAGCTCACGCGCTCGGTCTCGGCGCGAAGACCGGCATCGAACTTCCGGGCGAACGCAGCGGCTCGATTCCCGGCCGCCAATGGAAGCTGCACAGGTATGGCGTACCATGGCAGCAGGGCGAAACGCTCGTCACCGCGATCGGGCAAGGCTATGTGCTGGCAACGCCGCTGCAGCTTTGCACCATGACGGCGCGCATCGCGAGCGGCAAAGCCGTGAGCCCGCGCTTGGTGCACAGCATCGGCGCGCAACGCCAACCTATCGCGCCGGCTGCCCCGCTTCCGTTCAGCGCGGACGCATTGGCCGCCGTGCGCGACGGCATGAACGCGACGGCCAACGAACCCGGCGGCACGGCCTATGCCTGGCGCATCACCGAGCCCGGTTTCGAAATGGCCGGCAAGACGGGCACGGCGCAGGTGCGCGTCATCACGCGCGAAGAACGCGCCCATGGCGTCGCCAAGAACGAAAGCCTGCCGTGGAAACTGCGCGATCACGCGCTCTACATCGCGTTCGCCCCAGTCGAAAATCCGCGCTATGCCTGCGCCATCATCGTCGAGCACGGCGCGGTCGCCGCCCACCCGCAGGTGCAGATGACGCGCGACATCCTTCTGTTCGCGCAAAAACGCGACGTCGCCCATCGTACCACCGCCTATCCGTCCACCTCGGCGGACAACCGGGCGACAGGAAGAGGCTAGGGCAATGAACACCACGCTCTATGTCGCCGCGCGCCGCCCGCTCACCTACAGCGAGAAATTGCTGGAAATAAACTGGGGGTTCCTGCTTCTCATCACCATCATCGCTTGCGCCGGATTCGCGATGCTTTATTCGATCGCGGGATCGAGCTTCTCGCCCTGGGCCGGGGCGCAGATCCTGCGCTTCATCATCGGCTTGGGCATCCTCGTCGTGGTGGCGCTGGTCGACATCCGCGTCTGGATGGGGTTGGCCTATCCGGCTTACGCGATCGCGCTGCTTCTGCTTGTCGCTGTGGAATCCGTGGGCCATGTCGGCATGGGCGCGCAGCGCTGGATCGCGCTCGGCCCGCTCCAGATCCAGCCTTCGGAGATGATGAAGATCACGCTGGTGCTCGCGCTTGCGCGCTATCTGCACGGGTCCACCGTCGAAGATATTTCCAAGCCGCTGAAACTCATCGTACCGCTTGCGATGATCGCGGTTCCGGCGGCACTGGTCCTGCACCAACCCAATCTCGGCACGGCCACGATTCTCGTGCTCGACGGTTGCTCGCTTCTGTTCCTCGCGGGCCTTTCGTGGTGGTGGATATTGCCGACCGTCGGAGGCGTCGCTGCCGCGGTTCCCGTCGTCTGGCAATTCCTGCACGACTATCAGAAACAGCGCGTGCTCACCTTCCTGCACCCGCAGGACGATGCGCTCGGCGCGGGCTGGAACATCACCCAGGCCAAGATCGCCATCGGCTCGGGCGGTTTCGCAGGCAAGGGGTTCCTCGAAGGTACGCAAAGCCGCCTCAACTTCCTTCCCGAGAAGCAGACCGATTTCCTCGTGACCGCCTTCGCCGAGGAGTTCGGGTTTCTCGGCACGGTAGGCCTGCTCGTGTTGTTCGGCACCGTGATCTTCTATGGCATCCGCATCGCCATG
>CAZTCU010000231.1:0-5037 GCA_964612235.1 uncultured Rhizobium sp. | reverse complement strand
CGCGCGCGATGCGGTCGCCGTCGATCGCCAGAAGCCCGCGTTCGAATTGCGCGTAATCGCCTGCATCGTGCGAGCGGGCGAAACGATGCAGCGCGAAGACGGCCGCCTTCTGCCCCTTCGACCAGTGGGATTCGCCGACGGCGTAGGAATGCAGGATGTTGATGCCTTCGAGACCAAGCGCGCCGAACAGAACGATCAGGATCTGCACCGCCACGAAGACGAACCCGATCGCCCGCGCCCGCTTCTTCGCGCGCGAGATCCGTCTCGTGCCGTCTGACGCCCTGATAGAAATGTCTACAACCCCGGAAGTCCGCCGGGATGGATTTTCAACCAAAAGTAGTTTCGATTTGCCTAAAAGTTCCCGCCGATTATGGGGTATCGAACAGGAACATCGCGCCCAGCATCCAGCCGGATTCGCCGTTGGGACCGAAGATCGGCGCGTTGAGGGATTCCACGCGCATCAGCTCTTCGCCGCCGCGCATCACGCGGGAATCCACGAAATAAGGCTTGCGCGCTTTCGCCGCCTCGCGCGACAGATCGCAGAGAAGGCGGTGACCTCTCGGATTGTCACTGAAGACATCCGAGCCGAGCAGACCCGTCACATCCTTGCCGAAGCGCAGCATCAGCACCTGGCCCGCCAGCCGCACGCGGGAATCTTCCCAATCGCCCACCGGCTCCACGATGATGATGTTGGCGAGATATTTGCCCAGTTCGCGCGAGGGAATATCGCGCCCCATGCGCATTCCGCCCTTGGCTTCGTAGCTTTGCCACAACTCCAGGAGCGCGCGGGTGGAGGGAAGTTCGGGAGCTTCCTTGAAGATCGTCGGGTAGTCGAATTCGGGCGACGGCTCGTGCATTGGCCTGCCGAGGATTATCTTGTCGCCCACCATGACGCCCACCACTCAACCTAGGATAGTTATAGATTTCATCCTCTGTACCGCAAGTCGCAGGGCATACAAAGGACGGATGCGAGGTCTGTTATCGCTGTTTTCTGAAATATTTGCCTGATCTGGCTCAAATATGTCCACCGCGATGTCTTCCCGGCGAGGCTTCCCGGTCAAGACTTGTCGGGTTTCGGGGCGCGCTATCACTTACATTACTGTCAATATTATTCCCCGGAGGGCGTCATTCCTGCGGGGGCCGGCCGATCTGGCTTTCCTTCTGCCAGGCGGCGCGCAGCCGGGCGCGCGATTGGGGATAGCGCGTGTCGAGGAATTCGGCCGCTGCGATCCGGTCTGTCCGGAAATGGCGAAAGCCCTTGCGCAATTCGCACCAGGCCACGATCACGCGCACGGTTTCGAAATAGGCGACCGCGATGGGCCAGATCACGCGCTGCGTGGCGACGCCGGATTCGTCGCGATAGTCGAGCGCGATCTTTCCCTCGGCGCGGATGGCGGTGCGCAGCTTCGCCATGTCGATGGCGTCGGCGACGCTTCGGCGCGGGGGTGTGGTGGATGCGGGTTCGCCCAACAGCGGACGCAGATGTTCGGGAACGACCTGCGCGATCTTGGCGACGAGATCGCGCGCGGCATCTCCCAGCGAAGCGTCCGCGCTCGTCATCACCCATTGCGCGCCCAGCATCGCGGCTTCGATTTCGTTGGCGGTGAGCATCAGCGGCGGCATGTCGAAGCCGCCTTCCAGCACATAGCCCGTGCCCGCTTCGCCGCGGATCGGCACGCGGTCGGCCATCAGTTGCGCGATGTCGCGATAGATGGTGCGGACGGAGGTTTCCAGTTCCTCGGCGATCTCCTGTGCGATCACCGGGCGGCGCCTGCGGCGCAGGATCTGGATGATGCGGAACAAACGGTCGGCGCGTCTCATGCGGGCACCATGATGACAGGCTACTGACACCATGCTGTCAGCAGCATGGCAGTATGACAATGCCCTCAGATGGAGGGACATATCATGCTGACATTCCATGGCTCCGGCCCCGGGTTCGGACTGCCCGACCCCAGCCCGTTCGTGATGAAGAGCGAAGTGCAGCTCAAGATGGCGGGCGTGCCGTACAAATTCGTGCGCAGCCGCCCGCGCGAGGCGCCCAAGGGCAAGATTCCGTTCATTCAGGTGGGTGCGCACCGGCTTGGCGATTCCACCTTCATCCGCGCCTTCATCGAACGCGAACACGGGTTCGATTTCGACCGCGGGCTTTCTTCGGAACAGCGCGCGCAGGCCTGGGCGATCGAGCGGATGCTGGAAGATCATCTCTATTTCGCGATCGTCAACGAGCGCTGGATGGACGACGAGAACTTCCACAAAGGCCCGTCGCATTTCTTCGATCAGGAGCCGCCCCATGTTCGCGAGGCGGCGCGCAACCAGGTGCGGGCGAATCTGCACGGTCACGGCATGGGCCGTCACCGGCATGAGGAGATCGTGTATCTGGGCGGTTGTTCGTTGAACGCGCTGTCGGCGTTGCTGGGCGACAAGCAGTATCTCTTTGGAGATACGCCTTGCGGCGCGGACGCCACCGCGTTCGCCTTCAGTGCGGCGGTGCTGACGCCGTTCTTCACGGGCGCGCTGCGCAAGCGGGCGGAGAGCCACGACAATCTGATGGACTATGTCGACCGGATGATGGGTTCCTATTACCCGGATTTCGCGTTCGGGTGCGAGGCGGCTTAAGGCGCGGGCGCGGCTGGAAGCAGGCCGCGCCAATGCCTATATTCGGGCCATGGCACACAACAACGGACAGGTACCGCGGCGGCCGGGCCGCAAAGGCTCGGGCTTTGGCGAAGCGGCGGCGAAATTCGAGGCCGCCGTCGCGCAGGTTCCGATTCCGGCTGCGGGAACCGCTTACGATCCGGCACCCCCAATAGGAAACCTTCCGTTGCACGGCGCGACGGGGGCGGAGATTGCGGGGTTTGTTCCGCATCGCCCGCAGCGGCCGGCGAAATCGGAAGGCGGCAAAAGGTTCAAACTCGTCAGCGAATATGAGCCCGCGGGCGATCAGCCGACCGCGATCCGCGAGCTTGTGACGGCGGCCAATGCGAACGAGCGAGATCAGGTTCTTCTGGGCGTTACCGGATCGGGCAAGACGTTCACGATGGCGAAGGTGATCGAGACGGTGCAGCGGCCCGCGCTCATTCTGGCGCCGAACAAGACGCTGGCCGCACAGCTTTACGCGGAGATGAAATCGTTCTTCCCGGAAAACGCGGTGGAATATTTCGTTTCGTATTACGATTACTACCAGCCCGAAGCATACATCCCGCGCACCGACACCTATATCGAGAAAGACTCTTCCATCAACGAAGAGATCGACCGGATGCGCCATGCGGCGACGCGCGCGATTTTGGAACGCGACGACGTGATCATCGTGGCGTCGGTTTCGTGTATCTACGGTATCGGATCGGTCGAGACCTATTCGGGGACGGCGGTGACGCTTGCGCGCGGCGGGCGCGTGGACCGCATGGATTTGATGCGCCAACTCTCCGCGCTGCAATACCGGCGCAACGACGACAATTTCGTGCGCGGCTCTTTCCGCGTGCGGGGCGACACCATCGACCTGTTTCCGGCGCATTATGAAGACCGGGCGTGGCGCATCGAATTGTTCGGGGACGAGATCGACAGCATCAGCGAGTTCGATCCGCTGACGGGCAAATCTTCCGGCAAGCTCGACCAGGTGAAGGTGTATGCGAATTCGCACTACGTCACGCCGCGCCCGACCTTGCAGCAGGCGCTGAAGGGCATCAAGGCGGAACTGATTTCGCGGCTGGAAGACTTCCGCAAGAACGGCAAGCTTCTGGAAGCGCAGCGGCTGGAACAGCGCACGCAATTCGACATGGAGATGATCGAGGCCACGGGTTCCTGCGCGGGCATCGAGAACTATTCGCGCTGGCTGACGGGGCGCAAACCCGGCGAGCCGCCGCCGACGATGTTCGAATATCTGCCCGACGAGGCGCTGGTGTTCGTGGACGAAAGCCACGTCACCGTGCCGCAGATCGGCGGCATGTATCGCGGCGACTATCGCCGCAAGGCGACGCTTGCCGAATACGGTTTCCGCCTGCCGTCGTGCATCGACAACCGCCCGCTCAAATTCGAGGAGTGGGACATGATGCGGCCGCAGACGGTTTATGTTTCCGCCACGCCGGGCCCATGGGAATTGGAGCGCACGGGCGGGGTGTTCGCCGAACAGGTGATCCGGCCCACCGGATTGATCGATCCGCCGGTCGAAATAAGACCGGTGGAATCCCAGGTGGACGATCTGATCGCGGAATGCCGCGACATCGCCAAGCGCGGCTATCGCGCGTTGGTCACGACCTTGACCAAGAAGATGGCCGAAGACCTCACCGAATACATGCACGAACAGGGCATCCGCGTGCGCTACATGCACAGCGACGTGGAAACCTTGGAGCGTATCGAGATCATCCGCGACCTGCGGCTGGGCGCGTTCGACGTGCTGATCGGGATCAACCTGCTGCGCGAGGGGCTCGACATTCCCGAATGCGCGCTGGTGGCCATTCTGGATGCCGACAAGGAAGGCTTCCTGAGGAGCGAAACGAGCCTGATCCAGACCATCGGCCGCGCCGCGCGCAATGTGGACGGCAAGGTGATCCTTTATGCCGACCGCATCACCGGCTCGATGGAACGCGCCATGGCGGAGACGAGCCGCCGCCGCGAGAAGCAGACCGAATACAATCTCGCCCACGGCATCACGCCGCTCAGCATCAAGAAGAACATCTCCGACATCATGGGCTCCATGTACGAGCGCGACCATGTGATGGTGGACACGGGCCTTTCCGAAGACGGCAAGGAATTCATCGGCCACAACATCCGCGCCCACATCGCCGATCTGGAAAAACAGATGCGCGAGGCGGCCGCCGACCTCAATTTCGAAACCGCCGCGCGGCTTCGCGACGAGATCAAGCGGCTTACGGCCGTCGAACTCAAAATCGCCGACGACCCGTTCGCCCGCCAAGGCGCGGTGGACGACGCGGCGGACGCCGCGATTGCGGGCAAGCAGGCGCGAGGCGCGAGCACGGGCTACGTCAAACGCAAGGTGGGAGACAGGCCGGGGCGGCCCAAGACCTTCGGCAGCCGCAGCCG
>CAZTCU010000230.1:3676-5038 GCA_964612235.1 uncultured Rhizobium sp. | reverse complement strand
CCGCGCCGCCGAGTTTCGACGACGTGACCGTCACCGTCTCTACCGCCGCGCGCGCGGATGGCGCGGCTTGCGCGAGTTGCATTGCCGGGATGTCGGCGGCGGAGCGGCGATCCGGTGCCACCGTGATCGTGCCGTCGGCGTGACGGCGGGTGACGAACCCAGTGCCGACGAGGATGCGGTTCAACGCTTCGTCGGAGGAAAGGTTGCCGGTGGCGCCGTTGGTATGAATGCCGCGTATGGCGTTATCCGAAACCGTGAGCGAGACGCCGGTTTGCGTCATGTAGCGGTTGAGCGCGGTTTCGAGATCGCCGCCAGGTATGCTGAAATCCTGTGCCGCGGCGGTTGCCGCGAAGGCGGCGGCGCTGGCCGCGCCAAGAAAGATCGTCCGTAGTTGGATGTGCCGCTTCATATTCCCCCCTGCTCGATGTGGCGGTTCTTAGTGCGAAATGACGATTTCATTTCCGCGCGTTTCGACCTTGAGGCCGAAGACATCGCGGGCGGTGTTGGTGAAGGCCGATACGCTGGTGGCCGGGATCGCGCCGTTCATCGTGAGGCGTGCGACGGAGGCATCCGCGATCACGATTTTCTGGCGGTTGTAGTATTAAGTTCGTGCGCCACTTCGGAGAGCGGCGTGTGCAGGAAAGTCAGCATTCCGCGCCGCCAGGAAAGCTCATCGGACAGCACGCGTTCGCTTTTCCGGGTCACGATGAGCGCGGGACCGCGTTTGACGAGAACGTCGCCGGGCGTGAGGACGGCGAGCTTCTTGCCGTTGGCGGCTTCGAATTGCGCACGGCCTTCCACAAGCTTGACTTCGAGGCGGCCTTCGTCGCGATGCACGGAGAATTGCGTGCCGAGATCGACGATGCGCTGCTTGCCCACCTGCACGATCAGCGGGCGTTGCGCATCGTGGACGATGTCGAAATAGGCTTCGCCCTTTTCCAGCGCTACGAAACGGTGGTTGCCGCGGAATTCAGTGCGCAGGACCGTGTCGGTGTTGAGTTCGATGCGCGAGCCGTCGGAAAGACGGATCGTTTCGCTGCCGCCGATGGCGGTGGCATAGGTGTGCGCGACGGGTTTGGGTTTGAGATAATCGCTTGCCGCATAACCCGCGACGCCCAGCACGAGTGCGGCGGCGGCCATGCGGAAGAGAATGGGTAGCGTGCGGCGGCTGGACGAAGTTGGCGCGGGCCTTTGCGGCGTGGGGTTTCCGCGCAGGGCGCTGAGGCGGTCGGCGCGCGTCCAGGCGGCATCGACGCGCAAGTAAGCGACCATGTGGGCGGAGGATTGCGCGAGCCAGGCGTCGAGCGCGGCTTGATCTTCGGCGCTCCAGTCTTCGCGATCCTTGCGGTCGCGCCAGTCGGC
>CAZTCU010000230.1:0-3576 GCA_964612235.1 uncultured Rhizobium sp. | reverse complement strand
TCGCTCATGGCTTGCCCCAGAGAAGTTCGGCCAGCGCATACATGCCGTCTGTCAGGTGGCGGTTGACGGTTTGCTCGGCGATGCCCATGCGGCTTGCGATCTCGCGGCGCGACAGGCCTTCGATCTTGCGATAGACCACGGCCTGACGGGCGCGCGGCGGGAGCTGATCGAGCGCTTCCTGCAGGCGCACCAGTTCCTCGCGCGCCATGACGTTGCGTTCGGGGCCGGGCTCTTCGTCGAAGACATTCAAGAGGTCGACATCGGCGACGGATTGGATCGCCACCACATGCTCGCGCCGCGAGCGGTTGATCAGCAGGTTGCGCGCCACCGTGAACACGAAGGGACGCACGGGATGCGGCATCTCCTTCTGGGCGGCTTCGTAGACGCGCATGTAGACGTCCTGCAGCAAGTCCTCGACATCCTTCTTGTTGCGCCAGCGCCGGCTGAGGAAACGGATCAGCCCGGCTTCCAGCGGAAGCACTTCGCGGACAAACCAGGCGTTCACATCGGACGCGGTCATGCCCGCGCCGGATCCATGGGGATCGGCGTTCTCACGATTGCTTTCCGGTGTCTCGGCCATTCCCCGGCCAGCCTTCCGCCCGACAGCGCGCCTTGAGTGTAAGTCCACGCCGCCTAGAACAAACGGGGCGGGCGGGTGAGCCAGTGGGTGGGGGAAGATTTTTTGGGGGGCGATGGGAAATTTAGTTGCGCGGGCACGAATGAAAAAGGCGGCGGATCGCTCCGCCGCCTTAGAGAGTTGAAATGCTGTGTTCTACCCGCCCAAGCCGATACTGATGGTTGCGAAGGGTCCGTAGAAATCGCGGTCGTAGGTCTTGCGCACGTCGATACCGCTGTCCATCGCGCCGAAGAAAGCATCCGCGCGATACCCCAAACTTACTTTCGCATTGGGGAAGCGCACCGATAGCCCTGCAAAGCCTCCGATGTTCGGCACAATCACCGAACGAGTCCGAGCGGTGTTATGAGATTTGGTCGGATAGAGAGTCGGGAGCGGACCATTTGTGTGGAATAGGCTGCCGTGATGCGCGCTTGTTTTGTGTTGAACGCGCGCTTTTTGGCGGCCAAACAAAAGAGCGCCGTTGACACCCCAATCGAATGACACAGATGTATCGTCCGGTTTGCCTAAGAGCAGTGCGTCGAAATTCCATTCAAGCGACGGTCCCAGACCCCTGAAACTGTGCGTCCGTTCAATAGTGCCCTTGTACACATCCCAATTGCCGGGCAACGGGAACTTTCGATGCGGACCATTGGGCGTACCGAAATACTTGTAGCGGACATAATAATTCGGATCTCCGCTGATACTGCTTGTCGAATGCGAATTAAATTGAGCAAAGCGTAGACCAAAATGTATGGCAGACGTGTCATTCTTGCCAAAGACGCCCAGTCCAACGTCCCTACCGGCCTGAAAATCAAGCACTGCATAGGATTCGTCCGTGCGTGAAGCCGTATTCGCAAATCGTCTCAAACGCTGGGGCGCTGTGTGCGTTGTATGATATCCGATCGATGGCAAGCTAACGGTAGCGGACCGGGAAGGCGGCGATGTCTCCTCTTGCCGATTGCCACTGCTGTTGGCGCGCCCATAACGTAAGCCAGCGGAGAAAGTCCAACTTGACTGCGGCGGAGCAATAGTGATCCGCGCTTCCTCGCCAATTGAGTAGTGTGGCGGCTTCTCCACCTGGCTTGGCTGAGTAAACGGATTCTGGAGCAAGTTGGGAACGAACGAAGGCGAGAAGCTCTCTTGCTGATTGTTCAATTCGTCAAGACGTGCGCCTGCTTCTATCCACACAGTGGGTTGATCGTCTTCGTTCGCGAGAGCATTTTCTGCCAGCGGGACGGCCAAGGATAATGCAGATACGGTTGCAAGCAGGTGCCGTCTGAAATCGGCCGGCTTCCGTGTATGATTTGCCAATTCGCTCATTGGTTCCCCCTTACCAGTTCTTGGTGACACGGATGCCGATCAGCTTGGGATCGGTCAGAAACACGTTTGTCGTGAGTCCCGTGTCATCGCTGTTGAGGAACGTGCCGGTGATGGCCGTCGTGTTGAACACGTTCTTGTCGTAGAGCATCACCTGCCAGCCGTTTTGGCTCGTCAGAATGAGTGCCAGATTGACGTTGGTATAACCACGCAGCCGATCATATGGATTGTCGTTGAACACACGCGCCCAGGAATAATCCTGCCAGTAGTAATCGGCGCGAAGCGTGCCGGCCCAGTCGGATGACAGTGGCACGGTGTATTGCGCACCCATTGAGAAGGTGAGCGGCGGCGCGTTTGGCAGCTTATTGCCGCCGAGGTCCTTGTCGAAGCCGGCGCCATTGTGGGGCGCGGGGCCATAGTCATGGCCGTTATAGATGTTTTGACCTGTGTAAGGGTCACCCGATGTTCCCGCCAGCGGATCAAAGCCCGGGTATGTCGGATTGATCGTGTCTCCAAAGATATCAGTCGTCGGATAAGCCGTGTATGTGAGCCCTGACACGGGATCGGTGTGTTGATTGTATGCCCGGGTGCACTGCTTATAGAGGTCATTCAGATCCAAAAGAACGGTATAGGCTGGCAAGACGCAGTTTGAGGCTTGGGTCGGGAATGGCTTAATAACCATCCAGTCCGTCCGACCTGCCGCGCGATCCATCAGATCGACTGCCTTGGTGCCCTTTGCGAGACGCGCATCTTCGTAGCCGCCTGCCAGATTGAACCGCAGTCCGGGCACTGGCTCCCATGTCGCTTCTATCTCCGCACCTTTAATGTGAGCGTCGAAATTCAAGTTTATGGCGGTGCGATCGACGATCTCGGAAATCTGATAGTTTTCATAGTTGTAGTAGAAAACGCTGCCATTGAACGTGAGAGCGCCATCAAGAAGCGTGTTCTTCGTCCCCAGTTCAAACGCATCCACAAATTCCGGTTTGAAGATCGCTGGATGGATAGGGTCGGTAATCTCTCCCCACGTCACATTGTACGTCAACAAAATGGCGCCCGGCGGATTTGCTCCGCCTGCCTTATATCCATGCGCATACGAACCGTAGACGAGGGTCTGATCGGTGAAATCCAGTTTCGGTGTCCAGTTTACTGCTGCACGTCCCGTGAACTGGTCCCAAACCTGATCGATGACACCGGTGATGGGATAGCCCCATCCTTCTACCAGCAACTCGCTTGGAATTTCCGTGAAATGCTTTCTGTCTTCCGTCCATCGCAAGCCAGTGGTCAGTTTCAGGTCGGGCAACACATCGTAGTACGCTTCTCCAAATGCGGCGTAGGAGTTCAGAACGTAAGGATTCTGGCTGCGGAAATAATTGTGACCGTTGCCGTTTATGCGATCGATCGGATTCGGATCGATATATCCACATCCATATGGATCATGTATCGCGGTAGGGTTTGGAAGCATAAAGCCTCCAAAAAGGCACGAAGAATTGTCCGAAACGCCCGGCACATAGCGGGTGTTTCCGCCTCCATTCAATATTCCAGGATTGCCGCCATCCGGACCCGCGGCTCCGCGAGCTGCCATATTGGCCGTTATTGAATTGATAAAGACGAAATAGTCTTCGTCGGTTTCGTAATGCAGATAG
>CAZTCU010000229.1:0-5041 GCA_964612235.1 uncultured Rhizobium sp. | reverse complement strand
ATGAGCGATGCAATGGCTATCGCGGCCGCCGCAATGCGGACGGCCGGAAATCGGGTGAGCGCGGCCGCCAACCAGATTGTCCGGGCGAGTTCCGCCCCGTCCGTCCCGGTTGCCCCGGTCGATCCCTCGCAGCCCGGCTCCTATCATGGGGTGCATGTGGCGATGGCAAGCGCCGATCTGGTCGAAGGCATGGTCGACCTCAAGCAGGCGGAACTGGGCTTCCGGGAAGGCCTCGCCGTCTTCAGGGCGGCCGACCGGATGACCAAGCGCACCCTCGACATCCTGACCTGAGCCGAAAAACACCTATATAGAAAGACTTGGCCGCCAAGCCCGGAATTGCGCTTGGCCGCGGCCCGCTAAAATGAGATACACGCGGGCCCCAAATGGGGACAGCAAGCCCTTACTGGCTGGAACTGGGGGCGGGGCGGGTGTGCCGCCCCGGCTGACAGAATCGTTTTTGCGAGGTTCCGGACCTCGCATCTGAAGGATACGGATGAACGACACGAACGACACGACACGCCAGGCCCGCCCTCAAGGGCGCCAACCGCTGTCGCTGAAAAAGACGGAAACATCGACCGTCAAACAGAGCTTCAGCCATGGCCGCAGCAAAGCCGTGGTCGTGGAGAAGAAGCGCACGCGGCTTGCTCCGGGCGAAATGCCCAAGGTCGCCGACACGCCAAAGCCGCAGCAGCCGGAAATCAGCAAGCCGCAGGTCAGCCAGTCACAGGCTCAGCGCGATCAGCAGGTTTCGCGCGGTGTGGTGCTTCGCCAGCTCACCGAAGAGGAAAAAGTCGCACGCAGCCGCGCCCTTGCCGGCGCTCGCGTCGAAGAATTGGAAGCGCGCAAACGCGCCGAGGAAGAAGCCAAGCATCGCGCCGTCGAAGAAGCGCGTCTGGCCATCGAACGTGCCGCCGCCGAAAAGCGCAAAGCCGAAGAAGACGCGCGCAAAGCCGCCGACGAACTGGCCAAGCGACACGCCGAAGAAGAAGCCGCGCGCAGGCTCGAAAAGAAAGAAGCCGCCGCGCCGGTTCACGCCGACGCCGCCGGCCATCGCCGCAAGCCCGTCAACGAAGAAGAAGAAGAATCCGGCGCCAAGAAAGGCCCCGGCGGCAAAGCAGCGCCCAAGAACGCCACGCCCGCGCGCAAATCGCCGGAAGACCGCCGTCGCGGCAAACTGACTGTCACGCGCGCGCTTTCCGATGACGACGAACGTGTGCGCTCGGTCGCCGCCTATCGCCGTCACCTGCAGCGCGTGAACAAGGGCTCGCAGGCGCAGGCAGCCGGTCCCGCAGGCCCCCGCGAAGTGACGATTCCCGAAACGATCTCCGTTGCCGAACTCGCCAACCGCATGGCGCGCCGTTCCGTCGACGTCATCAAGGTGCTGATGCAGAACGGCATCATGGCGACGGTCAACGATACGATCGACGCCGACACAGCCGAACTGGTGGCCACCGAATATGGCCACGCCGTCAAGCGCGTCGCCGAATCCGACGTGCTCGAAGGTCTGAAAGGTGCCGACGATGCGGCCGAGACGATGGTCTCGCGTCCGCCGGTCGTCACCGTCATGGGCCATGTCGACCACGGCAAGACCTCGCTGCTCGATGCGCTGCGCAAGACCGACGTGGTGGCGGGTGAAGCCGGCGGCATCACGCAGCATATCGGCGCCTACCAGGTGGCGCTGAAAAGCGGCCAGAAGATCACCTTCCTCGACACGCCAGGCCACGCGGCCTTCACCGCGATGCGTGCGCGCGGCGCGAAAGTGACCGATCTCGTGGTGCTTGTGGTTGCCGCCGATGACGGCGTCATGCCGCAAACCGTCGAAGCCATCGCGCACGCCAAAGCGGCGCATGTTCCGATCATCGTCGCCGTCAACAAGATCGACAAAGGCGACTCCGACCCGATGCGGGTGAAGACCGAACTTCTCCAGTACGAAATCCAGGTCGAAGACCTGGGCGGCGAAACGCTCGCCATCGAAGTGTCGGCCACCAAGGGCATCAACCTCGACAAGCTGGAAGAAGCGATCCTGCTGCAGGCCGAAATCCTCGACCTGAAGGCAAACCCGAACCGCACCGCCGAAGGTGCGGTGATCGAAGCCAAGCTCGACAAGGGCCGCGGCCCGGTCGCCACCGTGCTGGTGCAGCGCGGCACGCTGAAACAGGGCGACATCCTCGTCGCGGGATCGGAATGGGGCCGCGTGCGTGCGCTGGTCAACGATCGCGGCGAAACCGTCGAAAGCGCAGGTCCGTCGGTTCCGGTGGAAGTGCTGGGCCTTTCGGCGGCGCCGGAAGCAGGCGACGAATTCGTCGTCGTGGAATCCGACGCGCGTGCCCGCGAAGTCACCGAATACCGCGCCCGCAAGCGCCGCGAGCAGCGCCAGAAGGCGACCTCGCGCCAGACCCTCGACCAGTTGCTGCAGACCCGCAGCGAAGGCGAGAAGCGTCTGTTGCCTCTCGTCATCAAGGCGGACGTGCAGGGTTCGGTCGAAGCCATCCAGGGCGCGCTCGAAAAGCTCGGCACCGATGAAGTGGCGGTGCAGACGCTGCAATCGGGCGTCGGCGGCATCACCGAATCCGACGTGATCCTGGCGCAGGCGTCGGGAGCGGCGATCATCGGCTTCAACGTGCGTGCGAACGCGCAGGCCCGTGAACGTGCGCGCAGAGACGGCGTCGAAATTCGCTACTACAACATCATCTACAACGTGGTGGACGACATCAAAGCCGTGCTCTCGGGCATGCTCGCGCCGGAAGTCCGCGAAAAATTCCTGGGCAACGCCGAGATCCTGGAAGTGTTCAACATCTCCAAGGTCGGCAAGGTCGCCGGTTGCCGCGTCACCGAGGGCGTCGTTCGCCGTGGTGCGCGCGTGCGCCTGGTGCGCGACAACGTCGTGATCCACGAAGGCGAGCTTTCCACGCTCAAGCGCTTCAAGGACGAGGTGCGCGAAGTCCAGACCGGCCAGGAATGCGGCATGAGCTTCGCCAACTACGACAACCTCGCCAAGGGCGACGTGATCGAGTGCTACGAAGTCGAGACCATCAAGCGCGCGCTGTAAGAAGCGCGCGCCATGACGGAGCATGGCAATGCTTCCCGGATCGCCGGGCATCGGCCGGCCGCCGCAGCTTCAGGACTATCTCAAGGCGATCGACGGCGCGGTGCGCGCGGGCGACATGCGCCGCGCCATGGCCGTTTCGGGCGAAGCGGCGGACAAGGGATTTGAACATCCCAACATCTTTATCCTCGCCGCCTATCACAATCTGAACCTCAACCACTTCAACAAGGCGCTCGACCTCGCCACCCGCGCGCGCGATCTGGCACCACGCAACGTCGATGCGCTGAATGCGCTGGGTGTGAGCCTCACCAAGCTCGACCGCACGCGCGAAGCCATCGCGGTGTTCGACGCGGCGTTGCGGCAGGCGCCCGGCGCTTTCATCACCCATTTCAACAAGGCGACCGCGCTCGAACAGGCAAGCGAACTGAAGCGCGCCCGCGACCAGTTCATCCGCGCATTGTCGCTCCAGCCCAACCATGCTGAAAGCATGACGCACATCGCCCACATGGCGGCCCAACGCGGCGACATGGCGGAAGCGCGAGACTACGCGACCCGCGCGATCAAGCTCGATCCCCGCCAGGTCTACGCGACATTCGCGCTCGCCACCGCCGATCTCGCGGAAAAGAATTACACCGCCGTGCTGAATGCGCTCACGCCCATAACGCGCGATTCCCATGCAACAGGCCAGACCCGCGGGGTTGCCCTCAATATGCTAGGCGATGCGCTCGATGGGCTTGGCCGCCATGACGAAGCGTTTCGCGCCTACACACAGGCGGGCGACACCTTCCGCGCCATGCACGAACCGATCTTCGGTCGCCAGAGCGCGCCCGATCTCACGCGCAAGCTGACCACTTATTTTCGCGCGGCTCCAAGCGAACCGTGGCGCAACGTGTCCAAAGGTTCATTCCAAAGCCCGGTGAAAACGCACGTCTTCCTCGTGAGCTTCCCGCGTTCCGGCACCACCTTGCTGGGACAGGTTCTGGCCGCGCATCCGGACGTCGAATCCATGGAAGAGCGCAGTTGCCTGATCGACGCCCATCCCTTCCTGCTTGACGACAGCGGCCTCGACAAACTCGCCGCGATGGACGGCGGCGAACTCGATTCCTATCGCGAAGCCTATTGGAAACGTGTCGCGCAAGAATGGGAAGCGCCCACCAAACCCGTCTTCATCGACAAGCTGCCGCTCAATTCCGTTCTGCTTTGCCTTGTCGCGAAACTTTTCCCCGACGCGAAAATCCTGTTCGCCCTGCGCGATCCGCGCGACGTGGTGCTCTCCTGCTTCCGCCGCCGCTTCGGCATGACGCAGCAGATGTACGAATTGCTCACGCTCAAAGGTGCTGCGTCTTACTACGACGTGGTGATGGAGCTTTGCGAGGTTTATCGCGAGAAGCTGAGCCTCGCTTTCACCGACACGCGCTATGAAACGCTGGTGTCGGATTTCGATGGCGAAACCAAACGCCTCTGCGCCTTCCTGGACATCGAACCCGATCCGGGCATGGCCGATTTCGCGCCGAAAGCGCTCGCCCGCCATATCGACACGCCGAGCGCCGCACAAGTCGCGCAAGGTCTTTTCACGCACGGTGCGGGACAATGGCGCCCCTATCGCGAACAGCTTTCACCCGTGTTGCCGATCCTCGAACCGTGGATCGCGCGTTACGGTTATTCCAAGGAGTAGATCATGCCCCGGCATCGCTCATCGCCGCAGGAACGCGGACCTTCGCAGCGCCAGTTGCGCGTTGGCGAAATGCTGCGCCACGCGCTTGCCGAGCTGTTGCGCCGCGACGAAATCCGCGATCCCGATCTTTTGGGCGTGTCGGTCACGGTCACGCAGGTGAAGCCCTCGCCCGACATGCGCCATGCCACCGCCTTCGTCGAACCGCTGGGCGGCAAGAACGCCAAGGCCGTGGTCGATGCGCTCAACCGCCACAAAGGATTCATCCGCGGCGAAATCGGCCATCAGATCGCGCTCAAATTCACGCCCGATTTCCGTTTCGT
>CAZTCU010000228.1:0-5048 GCA_964612235.1 uncultured Rhizobium sp. | reverse complement strand
GATCCCAGATGATGCGGGTCATCTCGTCGCCATCGAGTTCGACGACCGGATTGGCTACCTTGATCTTGTCCATGGAAATCCTCGAAAAGGTGGCGTTCTGGACGTGTCTTAGCGAGGCAAAATTGCGCCGTCAAAGCAGCAAATGAGCGCCCCCGCCATCATCCTGTCCCACCCGCAACTGGGCGAAAACATCGGGGCTGCGGCCCGCGCCATGAAGAATTTCGGGCTCGCGGACCTGCGCCTTGTCGCCCCTCGCGACGGCTGGCCGAACGAGAAGGCCACCGCCATGGCCGCAGGCGCCGCCGACATCGTGGAGGCGGCCCGAATCTTCGAAACCACGGAAGCAGCACTCGCCGATCTCCAACTCGTCTATGCCACCACCGCGCGCGAACGCGGGTTTGCCAAGCCCGTGTTGACACCCGCTGCCGCGGCCACCCGGCTGCGCGAAGCCCATTCGGCGGGGCACCAAACCGGCATCCTGTTCGGCGGCGAGCGGTCCGGCCTCGACAACCATGAAGTTTCGCTTGCCACCGCGATCGTCAACATCCCGACGGACAGCTTCGCCTCGCTCAATCTGGGACAGGCCGTGCTGCTTCTGGGTTACGAATGGTTCAAGGCCGCCGACGAGACCCCGGCCCTGCGTCTCGAACACGGCCCGCTCGCCAAACCCGCCACGGGCGAGGAGATGGCCCATCTCTTCGCTCACCTCGAAGAAGAGCTTCTCAAATCAGGCTTCCTCTATCCGCCCGACAAGACCGAAGCGATGATGCGCAATATCCGCGCCATGCTCACCCGCGCCGATTTCACCGACCAGGAAGTCCGCACGTTGCGCGGCATGATCGTGGCGCTGACGCGGGGCAAAAGGCGGGCCTTGTCCTGACAATGTACGGTTGCTAGGATCGACCTATGAACGCTCCCGCCCGCATTCGCTCCGAACGTGTTGACCTGCGCCTGACGCCGGAGGTCAAGCGCACGTTGCAGAAGGCTGCCGCGATCGCGAACAAGACGCTAACGGAATTCCTCGTCGACTCCGGCATGACGGCGGCTTTCGACACGCTTGCCGATCGCAAGGTTTTCCAACTCGACGAAAAGCGCTGGAAAGCCTTCGAGGAAGCGCTTGCCGCACCCCCACGGCAAAATCCGCGTCTGCGCAAATTGCTCGCGCGCAAGCCTGCCTGGGACCGGTGACCCCTCGACTACGGACGCTTTCCGCGCCCGCCGCCATCACGCGCGATCACGATCTCGCAGCATTCGATTGCGGTGCCGCTGCGTTGACCGAATGGTTGAAGCGCCGCGCCTTGCGCAACGAACTGGATGGCGCTTCCCGCACTTTTGTCGTGGCCGAAAAAAAGCGCGTGGTGGGCTATTACAGCCTGTCGGCCGCATCACTGTCGCATGCGGCTGCGACCGGCAGGGTCAAGCGCAACATGCCCGATCCCCTTCCTGCGATACTTCTTGGCCGGCTTGCCGCCGACGTTACCCTGCAGGGAACCGGACTGGGCGCGGATTTGCTGCAAGATGCCACGTTGCGCGTTCTTGGCGCGGCTGAGACGATTGGCGTGCGCGTGATGCTGGTTCATGCGATATCCGAAGCGGCAAAACGCTTCTACGAAAAGCACGGCTTCCGGCCCTCGCCCATCGATCCCATGACACTGATGATCACCGTCGATGAAATAACGCGATCTCTGACGACGCGATGACCGCAATCTTTCTGTTCGTTGTCCTGGTTCTTCTCGCCGCCCTGTTCGCGGCGTGGCCGATCATCCGTATGCGGACGAGAGTGTTGCGCGCGCGGATTGCCATGGCCTCGGCGCTGGCGCTGGTGGTGCTCGGCATCGGCGGCGGGCTTTATCTGGTGCTCGGCCAGCCTCAACTCGCGCTGCGCACGCCGGACGAAGCGATGAAGGGCCACGACGTGCGCGCGCTGGTGGCGCTTCTCGCCCGCAAGGTTCGCGACACGCCGGACGATCCGCGCGGCTTCGTCTTTCTCGGGCGCGGCTATCTCACGCTCAACGACCCGGGCGACGCGGCCAAGGCGTTCGCGCGCGCGCTCGCCTTGCAACAGCGCGAGCGCAAGGTCGATCCGGCGCTCTATTCTGCTTACGGCGAAGCGCTCACGCGCGAGGCCACCGGCGTCGTGACGCCCGATGCCGAAAAGGCCTTTCAGAGCGCGCTCGTTCTCAATCCGCGCGATCCGGCAGCGCGCTACTATCTGGGCCTTGCCTATTCCGCGCGCGGGCAGGCCGACAAGGCGCTGCCGCTGTGGGAGGGATTGCTTGCGGAAATGCCGCCGTCTCCGCTGCGCTCCGAACTTGTCGACCGCGTCGCTGCATTAAAGGTGCGCGCCGGCGGCGGACCACCCGACATAGAGGCGATGGTTGCGGGTTTGGCCGCGCGTCTTCAGACGAATCCCAACGACCCGGAAGGCTGGCAGCGTCTGGTGCGGGCATACGCGGTTCTTGGCGACACTGAAAAAGCAAAAGCCGCGCTCGCCGATGCACGCAAAGCCTTGGCGAAAAATCCGGCGGCGTTGGCGGCGATCGATGAAGAGGCCAAGGCACGCAAGCTCGGGCCTTGAAAAACCGGTTCATTTGACATATCTTACTTTTGTCTTACTTGGACGACGCCGATGCCCGCTCCCAAATTGACCACGACTGTCTCGACCAAAGGCCAGGTCATATTGCCCAAAGCGATCCGTGACCACAGGCACTGGCAGCCCGGCACGGAGTTGGTTGTCGAAGATACGCCCGATGGCGTGTTGCTAAAGTCGGCGCCAGTCTTCGCGCCTACACATCCAAAGAATGTGTTCGGTTCACTGCGTTATGCAGGAAAAGCAAAGAGCATCGAAGATATGGAGGCGGGGATCGCCGCGGAAGTGAAGCGGCGCCATGCTCGCAATCGATACTAATGTCATCGTTCGCTATCTCGTGAACGACGACATGGCACAGGCCGCCAAGGCAAAACGCTTGATCGATAACAACGACACATTCGTCTGCACGTCCGTCCTGCTTGAAACGCAGTGGGTGTTGCGCAGCGCCTACGGCTTTTCCGCGCAGGACTGCCTCAAAGCCCTATCGGGCTTTGCGGGGCTTCCACGCGTCACACTGGAGGACGCGCCTGCAATCGCAAACGCTCTCGATTGGGCAGCGAAAGGTCTGGATTTCGCCGATGGTCTGCATCTGGCCAAAGCGGGAAATTGCGAGGAGTTCGTCAGCTTCGATCAGACATTCGCCAAAACGGCCAATGCTCTTGGCGGCATCAAGGTCCGCGCTCCCTGACCAATAAAAAACGGCGGCCTTTCGGCCGCCGTTCTTTTCCCCCGGGCGTTTCCCCTCTAACTACGAAACGCGTCCCTGCCAGACGGGCCAGCAATTGGTTTTGCCGCCCGCTTTCACCGCGTTGTAAAGCTTGAGTTGCGCATCTTCGGCGCTCGCCCCGGCCTGTTCGGCCATGTAATCCGAGCCGCCTGCGCACCAGACGTAGAATTCGTGATTGCCGGACGCGACGAAGTCCGACTGTCTGCTGAAGGTAAGATTTGTGGCTGTTGCGACACCGGCTGCCGCGACGATTACGCCGCAAACGACCGCTCCCAAAATGCGCCTTTTCATCATTCTTTTCTCCCTAGCAGTATTGCGAGGTACGCATGGCTGCATTGCCACCCCATGGGCCATCCAAGCCCGGCACGTTTAGCGAATACGGACGATTTGCTCCCGACCCGCGTATCGACGGCTTATGCCGTTCTTCACGCTAACTGTAACGGTATGTAACAATTCCGGGCTTGTCGAGCCTCTTTTTCCAGATAGAACAGACTCTTATCTAAAATCCAATTTAGTTCCCGATGCGTTCGGGTTTATCGCCCTCGGCCCGGATCATCGCCTCGATGGCCTCGGCGGCCGCCTCGACCCCAGGCAAATCCCGGCCCCGGGCCACCAGCTGCACCCCGAATCCGTCCTCCCGGTAGAAGGGATAGGAGCCGATGGAGAGGTCCGGATGGTCGTTCTGGATGCGCGCCAATGCCGCAGCGATTCGGCCCTCGCCCAGCCGGGTCGAGATCGTGATGGAATGGACCACCGCGCCGCGTTCCAGTTCAGGCTCGATATTCTCCAGCATGGCCCGCATGATCATCGGCACGCCTGCCATGGTGTAAACATTGCCGACCCGGAAGCCGGGCGCCGTCGAGACCGAATTTTTCACCAGCACGCCGCCCAGCGGCACGCGCGCCATGCGCTTTCGCATCTCGTTGAAATCTTCCGGGTTCTTGTAGCGCGCACCGAGCATGGCGAGCGCTTCCGGGTGATAGTCGATGCCCACCCCAAACGCCTTGGCGATGGCGTCCGCCGTGATGTCGTCATGCGTGGGCCCGATGCCGCCCGTGGTGAAGACGTATGTGTAGCGGCTGCGCAGGGCGTTGAGCGCGGCCACGATCTCGTCTTCAACGTCGCCCACCACGCGGGCTTCCTTGAGGTCGATCCCCAGTGCTGCCAGGAAGCGGGCGATGTAGTTGGTGTTGGTGTCCTGCGTCCGTCCGGACAGGATTTCGTCCCCGATCACGAGGACGGCGGCGGTAACGGCTTTGGTTTCGCTCATGGGTTGTTGTAAGGATTGCCCAAGTATTTCAGGATAGTTTTGCAAGCTAAGCATGGGTGGAGTTCCGCTCCAAGAACCCCATATAAGGTACCAGATGTCGTTTTTGCCGGAAGCCAGCACTTTTGAAGCCGTCCGCCGCGCCAGTTTCGCGGTGACGCTGCACAATGCCGACGGTTTCGAAGGCATGCGCAAAGCCGGACGGCTGGCCGCCGAAGTGCTCGACCTGATGGTTCCGCTGGTGAAGCCCGGCGTGACGACCGCCGCACTCGACAAGGTCGCCTACGACTACGTCGTGAGCCACGATGCGATTCCCGCCTGCCTCGGCTATCGCGGCTACCGCAACACGCTGTGCACCTCGCTCAATCATGTCGTCTGCCACGGCATTCCGAACGACAAGCCTTTGCGCGACGGCGACATCGTCAATATCGACGTCACCGTGATCAAGGACGGCTGGCACGGCG
>CAZTCU010000227.1:0-5064 GCA_964612235.1 uncultured Rhizobium sp. | reverse complement strand
GATCGCGGCGTGGCTCGTCGCGCAAACGGTGATCGTAGCTTATGCGCGCCGCGTGTTTTTCGTCACGGCCGTCGGCGTCGCCGTGGGCATCGGCACCAATGTCTCGTATCACATCTGGTACGGATTCCCCACGGACTACACGTTCGCCAACATCGTCATCCAGGTGGTGGGCTATCTGGCGGCTGGTTTGGTGATCGCGGCGATGCCGCGCAGGAACGCAACCGCTTAGCTTTCCGCTTCGCGTTCGCAATCCTCGCGCATCTTGTCAAGTTCTTCCTCGGGCAGTTTTTCGATGTGCATATAGGCGTTGCGCGCATCGTGTGTGGCGCGGATCAGCTCATCGAGCTTGGCCTGCAATGCCGCGCCGTCGCGGTTCTGCGTGTTCTGGATCAGGAACACCATCAGGAAGGTGATGATGGTGGTGCCGGTGTTGATGATGAGCTGCCATGTATCGGAATAATGAAAGACCGGCCCGGTCACCGCCCATGCCACGATGATGGTGCAGCACAACACGAAGGTGATGGGTTTTCCCGCCGCCCGCGCTGTCCAGTTTGCGAAATGCGCAAAGCCGGATGCACCACCCAGATGGTGCAGTTCCGCCGTGGTACGGAATGGAGGGCTGGATCGTTCTTGGCTGGGAGGCATGGGTCAGGCAGAGCGGCGTCCGACGAAGACCAGCGCCACGCCGGCCAGAAGCACCACGATCCCGGCAACGGTAGGAATCGAAATGTGGTGTTCTTCCTGCGCGTTGACCTCGATGGGCCCCGCCTTCAGCACCGGCTTGGTTTCGGTGTAACTGAAATTTTCAAACAGGAGCCCGGCAATGCCGAGCACAATCAGTACAATGCCGACGAGGGCGGTGCCGCGCATGGGAATTTCCTTCGGTTTCAGTCCAGTTGAACGGGCGGAAGTTCCAAAGGTTCCCCTTCAATGCGCGGCAATCCGGCGGCGATAGGAGAGCGCTTCCGCGATATGCGGCCGCCGCACATTATCGGCCCCTTCCAGATCGGCGATGGTGCGAGCCACCCGCAGAGTGCGATGATAGCCGCGCGCGGTCAGTTTCATGCTGTCCGCCGCGGCGGTGAGAAGTGCGGCGCCCCGTTCGTCCGGCGACGCCACGCGGTCCAGCAATTCCCCTTCGACCTCCGCATTGGTGCGGATGATGTCGTTTTCGTAGCGCGCCCGTTGGATTGCGCGCGCAGCCGCCACGCGCGCCGCCACTTGCGCGGTGCCTTCGGCAGGCGGCGGCAGCGCCAGATCCTGTGCCGAGACATTCGCCACTTCGACGGCAATGTCGATGCGATCGAGCAGCGGCCCCGAAAGCCGCGCCTGATAATCGACGCCGCATTTGGGCGCCCGCCCGCAACTTTGCGAAGGATCGCTCAGATGTCCGCAGCGGCAGGGGTTCATCGCCGCCACCAACTGGAAGCGCGCCGGGAACCGCACATGCGCATTGGCCCGTGCGATCACTGCCTCGCCGGTTTCGATGGGCTGGCGCAGCGAATCCAGAACCTGCCGCTGGAATTCCGGCAATTCGTCGAGGAAGAGCACGCCCAGATGTGCCAGGCTCACCTCGCCCGGCTTCACTTTCAATCCGCCGCCGATCAGCGCCGCCATCGATGCCGAATGATGCGGGCTGCGGAACGGCCGCCGCCGTGAGATTGCGCCGTCGCGCAATTCGCCCGCAAGCGATTGCACCATCGAAATCTCCAGCGCCTCGCGTGCATCGAGCGGCGGGAGCAAGCCGGGCAGCCGGGCGGCAAGCATCGACTTGCCTGCTCCGGGCGGGCCGATCATCAGCATGTTGTGCCCGCCCGCAGCCGCGATTTCGAGTGCGCGCTTGGCGCTCTCCTGCCCCTTCACGTCCTTCAAATCCGGAAGATGGCCCGCGTCGTTCGCGAGTTTCGCGCTCGGCGGATTGAGAACCTGCGCGCCTTTCATGTGATTGACGAGACCTATCAGCGAAGGTGTCGCGATGATCTCTACATCGCCAGCCCAGGCCGCTTCGGCGCCGCACGCTGCGGGGCAGATCAATCCGCGTCCCGCCTCGCTGGCTGCAATCGCGGCCGGCAACACGCCCGCCACCGCCGTCACCTGCGCATCGAGCGACAATTCTCCAAGCGCTGTATACCGCGCCATCTCGCTTGCGGGCAGAACTCCCATCGCGGCGAGCAATCCAAGCGCAATGGGAAGGTCGTAATGGCTGCCTTCCTTGGGCAGATCGGCAGGTGCGAGATTGACCGTCACCTTCTCGAACGGCATGGCGAGCCCGATGGCCGAAAGGGCTGCACGTACCCGCTCGCGGCTTTCGCCCACCGCCTTGTCCGCCAGTCCCACGATGTTGAAATTGTTTCCGGCCTGCGCGTGGCTGCCGATATGGACCTGCACGTCCACCTCGCGCGCCTCGATCCCCTGAAACGCCACTGTGTAAATATGAGCGACCGTCATCCGCCATCCCCCGTGCCGGAATTAGCAGATGTTTCGTGGGCTCATGCAATCGCCAGTTGTCGCTGATTGTCGCGAAGTTCGCACCCCGCGACGGACTTCGACCTTAGGCGCGGGGCAGCACGTCGAAAGCGATGGTCGTGCGCGCCTCGTCCGATTGGAACGGCGTCGTGCCGTGCCACATATAGGAGGGGAACAACACCAGCCGCCCGACTTTCGGCTCGACCTTGCGCCGCACGGGATCGGAAAAGCCCATGTCGAAAGGCGGCGCGCCAAACGTCAGCCAACCCTCTTCGCCGTTCGCCTTGGGCAGCGCCACATAATAGGCCGAGCTGATCCAGCCGCTCTTGTGGACGTGGTTGAGGTGGATGCCGCCCTTCTTCAACCGCGTGGTCCAGCCGCCGAGATAGCCGAAGCCGTTCCCCTTGCGCGCGAACAGCGGATGATCCGCATCGTCTTTCATCCGCGCGATATAGGCGTTCACCGCATCGTCGAAACGTGCGCGCAAGCCCATGATCGACGGATGGTTGGTGGCGAACAGGTCGTCGATGGTCTGCGTGCCGCCGCGCACATTCTGGTCGACGTATTCGCGCCCCACAGCATGCAGCGGATTGAGCGCTTCGTTGAGCGCCAGATTGAAACTCTCCATATCGGAGAAACCTTCGGGCGCCTCCAGATCGAATGTCTGCACCAGGCGCGCATAATCGTTGATCGCCGCTTCGCGCTCGTCGCCCAGCTTGCGCATGGCAAGCGTGCTCAGCGCCACGCCCAACGGATTGCCCGGCTGCAGCGCAAGCGACTTCTCGCTCGCCTCAAGTGCGCGTTTCGCATCGCCCGCGCGCAGAAGCGTCTCGGCGAAATTGCACCACGCAGCGGCGTTGTCCGGCTCGCCGCCGACGGCGCGTTCGTGCGCCGCGATGGCGCCTTCGACATCGCCAAGCCGTATCAGCGCACGGCCCAATCCATCGTGACCGACGATGCTGTTGGCGCCGATGGCGTTGCCTTTCTCGAATCCGGTCTTCGCTTCCTCGAAGCGTTCGGCGCGAAGAAGCAGGCTCGCCTTGTCGAACTCCAATGCCGGCACGCCCGGTACCGCATCGATGGCGGCATCATACGAGCTGAGGAATTCGTCGTTGCGTTCCAGGCGATAGAGCAGATGATTCAGTTCGCGATGGGCCGCCATGTCGAGCGGATTGCGCATGATGGCGCGGCGATAGGCGTCGACCGCTTCGTCGAATTTGCCCAGGCGATGCAGTACCGATCCGCGCACGCAATCGACGAACGGCATGTCGGGCGCAAAACTCTGCGCGGTGTTGAGAAGTCCCAAGGCCTCCATGTCGCGCTTTTGCGCGGCAACCGCGACGCCGAGATTGTAATAAAGCGCGGACGCCTGGCGCGGATCGAGGCGGTTCTGCCGGATCGTGATGACGGCCAGTGCTTCGGCCTCACGATGGCGGCGCTGTTCGTTGAGGTTCGCAACGAGACTCTGTTTCGCCATCATCAGGTTCGGCTGGAGCCGCAGGGCGTCGCGAAAGCTTTTCTCGGCTTCGACATGCCGGCGTTCATAGGAAAGCGCGAGACCCAGATTGAGATGCCCTTCGGCAAAGTTGGGTTTGAGCAAAACGGCCTGCCGGAAGGCATCGATCGCTTCCGGATTGCGGTTCATGCGGTTCAGTGCCTGACCCAGCGAATTCAGCACGTTTGGCTGGTCGGGATTGAGGACGAGCGCCCGGCGATAATTTTCCTCGGCTTCCGAGAAACGGCCCTGGGAGGCGCGCAAGCTGCCCACCGCATGCAGCGCTTCGGGATCGTCGGACGCCAGTCCAAGCACCTGTTGCAGCAAAGCTTCGCCTTCGGCAGCTTCGTTGCGTTGCAGCTTCTCGACGGCTTCGGCCAACAGCGCCTGCGCGCGTTTGGCTCCCGGCTTTCTTGTGATCGTCGTGGTCATGCAGCGTCCGTCAACAGGTCGGGGCGGGGGCCGAACTGCCGCACTTGCGAAGGCATCCTGCCCCCCCTACCGTGGAAGCTCCGCCATTGATCCGAGAGAGACAAGATGACATCGCAGCGCTTCGAGGGAACGGACAAATATGTCGCAACGGAGGACTTGCGGGTCGCCGTCAACGCGGCCATCGCATTGGAACGCCCCCTGCTCATCAAGGGCGAACCGGGTACCGGCAAAACGGAACTGGCGTTCCAGGTCGCCGATGCGCTCAAGACACCCCTCATCACCTGGCATGTGAAATCCACCACCAAGGCGCAACAGGGCCTCTACGAATACGACGCCGTGACGCGCCTGCGCGATTCCCAGCTCGGCGACGAACGCGTGAAGGACGTGAAGAATTACATCAAGCAGGGAAAATTGTGGGAAGCGTTTGCCTCCAAGAACCGCTCGATCCTGCTGATCGACGAGATCGACAAGGCCGACATCGAATTCCCCAACGATCTGCTGCTCGAACTCGATCGCATGGAATTCTTCGTCTACGAAACGGGTGAGACGATCAAGGCGAAGCAACGCCCGATCGTCATCATCACCTCCAACAACGAAAAAGAATTGCCGGACGCGTTTCTGCGCCGCTGCTTTTTCCACTACATCAAGTTTCCCGACCGCGAGACGATGCA
>CAZTCU010000226.1:0-5080 GCA_964612235.1 uncultured Rhizobium sp. | reverse complement strand
AGCATCTCGCTGACGCTGAACGGGCCCGGCCTCAAGCTGACCCATGCCTGGCCAATTGAGGTACGCAGCCCGCAACTCGACATCGTGACCGAGGACATCGCGGCGCTTCCTTCCGGCAAGAGCTACACCGCGAACCGCACGCTCGTTTCCAATGTCGTGCCGTCGACGGCCAATATCGCGCTCACCGTTTCAGCGGCGGCGCCCGGCTATTCCAATGTGGCCGGCCAACTCCGCTGGCTCTCCAAATATCCCTATGGCTGCATCGAACAGACGACCAGCGCAGCCATGCCGCTTCTCTATTTCAACGACGTGGCCAAGCTCGCAGGCCTGCCCGCGGATAAAGAGCTGCACGACCGCATCCAGAACGCCGTCGACCGCGTGCTCGACATGCAGAATTACGGCGGCGATTTCGGCATGTGGGGTCCGGGCTCCAGCGCGGACACATGGGTCAGCGTCTTCGCGCTCGATTTCGTGGCGCAGGCCAAGACCAAAGGTTTCGTCGTGCCCGGCGAAGCGCTGCGCCGCGGCGCGGGTTGGCTGCGCCAGGCCGCATCGTCGGATTCTTATAGCGACGATACACGCGCTTACGCTTTCTATGTCCTTGCGCGTCTTGGCCAGTTGAACCTGAGCGATCTGCGTTATTTCAGCGACACGCGCGGACCCGAAATGAAAAACGGCATCGCCGCGGCGCTGACCGGTGCCGCCGCTGCCAGCGCGGGCGACAGAAGCCGTGCGAGCGTCCAGTTCGGCCGCGCGCGCAATCTTCTGGTCGAAGCGAAAGACGCCGATTACAGCCACATGGAATATGGCTCGCTCACCCGCGACCTGGCCGGCACAACCGCGCTTGCGATGGAAAGCGGCGAGGCGCAGTTGATCCCGGCGCTGGTTCAGAAGAGCAACGGTCTCGACATGAGCCTGAAGAACACCACGACACAGGAAAAGGCGTGGATACTGCGTGCCGCATATGAACTTTCCAAACAACGCTTGCCGCTCAACGTGACGGTCAACGGCAAGCAGGCGGCCGAACGCGCAGGCGCCGTGCGCGTTTCGCCGTCGCCCGGCGAATTGTCGAATGGCATCACCTTCCTCAACAGGGGCGATGCGCAGGCTTGGCGCATATCCTCGGTGCAGGGCACGCCCACCATCGCGTTGCCGTCCGAAACGCACGGCCTCACCGTCACCAAGACGGTCTGGACAATGGATGGTCAGCCCGCCGATCTGTCGAGGCTGAAACAGAACCAGCGCGTGATCGTGGCGATCTCGGGCCGTATGGACAACAATATCGACCGCCAGATGGGCGTGATCGATCTGCTGCCCGCCGGCCTCGAAATCGAGATGCCGTTGTCGGGCGACGATGCGAAGCCTTATCCGTTCCTGGGGTCGCTTACGCCGACCGCGATGAGCGACGCGCGCGACGACCGTTATGTGGCTTCGTTCAATATCGGCTGGCCTCCGCAATACCATTTCCGCGAAAAAGTCGATCAGCCCGACTTCCGCCTTGCCTATATCGCGCGCGCGGTGACGCCCGGGCGGTTCGTCCTTCCCGCCGCGATCGCGGAAGATATGTATGCGCCGTCCGTTCACGCACGCACGGCCATGGGAAGGATCGCGATCTCGCAATGAAGCGGAGCGGACTCTCGCGGCGCGCACGCGCGGGGCTTTTGTCCGCGCTCGGCGCCGTGTGCTTGCTTCTTATCGCAGATCGTTTGTTCCCGCCGGACATGACACGTGCGGAAACGCTTTCGACCGAGATCGTGGATCGTCACGGCACGCTGTTGCGCCCGTTCCTTTCGCGCGACGGCTATTGGCGGCTGAAGACGAATGTGGCCGATGTCTCGCCGCGTTACCTGATGTTGCTCAAAGCCTATGAGGACAAACGCTTCGAATCCCATCCCGGCGTCGATCCGCTGGCGCTGGGTCGAGCGGTGACGCAGCTTGTTCGGTCGCGCCACATCGTTTCGGGTGCCTCCACGCTCACCATGCAGGTCGCCCGCCTGCTCGAACCGCGTCCGCGAGGTTACGGCGCCAAGCTGATCCAGATGATCCGCGCGGTGCAGCTGGAAGAGCGTTATTCCAAGGACGAGATCCTTTCCTTCTATCTCACGCTGGCGCCGTTCGGCGGCAATCTGGAAGGCGTGCGCGCGGCCTCGCTCGCCTATTTCGGCAAGGAACCGAAATCGCTGTCGCTCTCCGAAGCGGCCTTGCTGGTGGCGCTGCCGCAATCGCCGGAACGTCAGCGGCCGGATCGTCATGCGATTGCCGCCAGACATGCGCGCGACCATGTGCTCGCCCGCATGGTTGACGAATGCGTGATCTCGAAGACCGATGTGAGGGTCGCCCAACGCGAAGGCGTTCCGTCCTTGCGTCTGGCGATGCCGCTGTTCGCGCCGCATTTCGCGCAACATCTGGCGGCGCACGCGCCAGCCGGGCGCGTGGTTTCGACCATAGAGGCGCCGTTGCAGGCCGCTGTCGAACGTCTTGTTGCGCGTGAGGCGCGTTATATGGATGACGGCGCGGGCCTCGCCGTCGTGGTTGTCGAAAACAAGACGCGCAATGTGCTCGCCTATGTCGGCGGCGTGAATTACTGGGGCACGGCGGGTAAGCTCGATCTGGCCGATCGCGCGCGTTCGCCGGGGTCGGCGCTGAAGCCGTTCGTCTATGGCATGGCGTTCGACGATCTCGTTCTGCATCCGGCGACCTTGATGCAGGATCAGCAGACGACCTTCGGCGATTATGCTCCGCGCGATTTCTCAGGTGGCTTCCAGGGCGAGGTGTCGGCCGCCGCCGCCCTTCGCATGTCGCTCAACGTGCCGGCGGTTGCCGTGCTCGAACGTGTCGGGCCGTTGCGCTTCACGCAAGTCTTGGAAAATGCAGGCGCGAAACTCGCTTTCCCGACGCGCGACACGATGCCGAGCCTTCCGGTGGCGCTGGGCGGTGTCGGCATCAGCCTTGCCGACCTGACGATGCTCTACACCGGTATCGCCGATGGCGGCCTTGCGGCCCCTTTGCGGTCGAGGATGGATGCACCGAAGGCTGAAACCCATCGTCTGTTCGGTCCCGTCGCTGCCTATTATCTGCATCAAGTATTGGCTGGTGTGAGTCTTCCCGATGGCTGGGCAATGGGGCAGGGGCTTTCGCGCGGCCGCACCATCGCGTTCAAGACCGGCACGTCCTACGGCTTTCGCGATGCATGGTCGGCTGGGTTCTCCAACGATTACACGGTCGGTGTCTGGGTCGGGCGCGCGGACGGCGCGCCGCGGGCCGATCGCGTGGGCCGCGAAACGGCTGCGCCCATCCTGCTCAAGGTGTTCGAACTCCTGCCGCGCGATGCCAGCCCCGCGCCTGCCCCGCCTGCAGGCGCGATCCTCGTCGATAACGCCGATCAACTGCCCGCGAGCCTTCGTGTCTTCACACGGGCAATCGAACGCCAGACACAGGTCGCGAGCAACATTCCTCCGCCCTCTATCGCCTTCCCACCCAATGGCGCGACGGTTCCGCTGCCGCAGACCGGCGACGACGCGATTCAGGTGAAGGCGGCGGGCGGGCGCGAGCCGCTGACCTGGCTGGTCAATGGGCGGTTGATCGGCAGTTTCGACCGTTTCGCACCCATAAATGTCGCACCGGATGGCGAGGGCGTGACCCGCATCACCGTGGTCGATGCGCGTGGTTTAAGCGACACATCGCAGATACGCTTCAAGCGCATGCATTGACCGCTTGACGCTGGCCCAGCTTTACGGTGCTTTCGTCCCATGTCCGACGCAGAACAGGAAGATGCCGAGCGCGAAGCCGCCTTCGCCCGCGTCACCACCCCCGCCGAACGCAAGCGCGCTTTCATCATTCTTTTCCTGAGCCTTGTCTGCATGGGGGCGGGGCAGACGGTGCTCTACGCCATCCTCCCGCCCGCCGCGCGTGAGCTGCATCTGAGCGCGTTGCAGATGACCTCGGTTGTCTCGGTTTCGGCGCTGATCTGGGTGTTCTCTTCGACCTATTGGGGATTGAAAAGCGACAAATGGGGCAGGAAGCCCGTGATGCTTCTCGGGCTCACGGCATTTGGCGTATCCTTTGCCTTGCTGGCGCTTACGCTCGAACTCGGGCTTCGCCATCTCATCCCGGTCGCCTTCGTGTTTCCGGTGATGGTGGCAATGCGCTCGATCTACGGCATGTTCGGGTCCGGAACATCGCCGGCAGCGCAAGCATACGTCGCCGACCGCACGACCAAGGAAGAACGGCTTCAGGGCATCGCCACCATAAACGCCGCGTTCAGCCTTGGCACCGCGATGGGTCCCGGCATCGTGGTGTTGTCGGCCATCGATCTGCTCGCGCCTTTCTATTTCGTGTCCCTGCTTGCCATCGGCAGCGGCGCGTTGATCTGGTTTCTCCTGCCGGAGCGTACGGCGCCCAAATCGCACGCGCGCGAATTCAAATCGTCGTTGCGCTGGTACGACCGGCGCATCCTGCCCTTTGTCATGTTCACCGTCGGCCTTTCGCTGATCGGCACCATCCCGGTGCAGACGATGGGCTTCTTCTTCATCGACGTGCTGCACATCCCGGCGAAGGATTCGACGCAGTTCACCATGGTGGGCCAGATCGCATCGGCCATGTCGGCGCTGGTGGCGCAGCTGCTGGTGGTGCAGCAGTTGAACCTGTCCGTGCGCCAACTGACGGCGTGGGGCTGCATCGCGATCATCCTGGGCTTTGTCATCTTCCTCGTCGTGCAGCAATTCGCGACCTTGGTGTTCGCGCTCCTGCTGATCGGCTTCGGCTTCGGCATGGCGCGGCCGGGCTTCACCTCCGCAGCATCGCTGGCCGTCACGGGGGAAGAACAGGGCGCGGTCGCGGGCATCCTGGGCGGAGCCAGCGCCACGGGCTTTATCGCGGGTCCCGTCGTGGGCGCGATGTACGACGCATCGCCCTTCCTGCCTTATGCGTTCGGTGCGGTGGCGCTCGTTGGATTGTTCGCCTACATGCTGATTTCGCCGACGCTGCGTAATGCGGGCATCATTCCACCCGACATCACGATCACCGAGAAAGACCCGGCGACGCCGGTGGCAAACACTTAGAGCGTTTTCCGCCGAAGCGA
>CAZTCU010000225.1:2807-5106 GCA_964612235.1 uncultured Rhizobium sp. | reverse complement strand
TGCAACACGCGACAACCATTGAAAACGGTATGATTTTTACGGGACGTGTTGCAGCGTGTTTTGACGGGTATTTCCAGCTAAGTGCCTGAAATTGTTGGTGCCCAGGGGCGGAATCGAACCACCGACACGCGGATTTTCAGTCCGCTGCTCTACCGACTGAGCTACCTAGGCAAACCGGAAGGGTGGCCTTCATAAGGGAGCCGGGCCCATTCGTCCAGCGGGGGGTCAGATCCGGAAATATGATCCACAAAACAGGTGGTTAGTCGACGTGGTCACGCCCCGAGGTGTCTGTCCCGGGCAGGCTGCCCGCCCCACTGCGGCCCGCGGCACGCCTCTCCCGGCGGCTAACCGGCAGATCGCCGCCAGGTGGCAGGTGCAGTCCCAAACGCTTTCTTGAAGGCGCGCGAAAAGGCGGCTTCCGATTCATAGCCCACCAATTCCGCGATCCGCGCAAGCGGCGTGTTGGTCCCCTTCAATCGCTGCGCCGCCACCTGCATGCGCCAATGTGCGAGATATTGCATCGGCGGCATTCCAATCAGGCGCGTGAAGCGATCGGCGAGCGCGGATCGCGAAGCGCCAACTTCGCCGCATAACACTTCCATGCTCCAGCCGCGTGCGACATCGCTGTGCATGAGCGCAAGCGTGCGCGCGACCGCCGGATCGCGCAGTCCGGCAAGCCAGCCGGTCTGCGATTCCGGCAGGTTCTCCGCATAGCGGCGCACAGCTTCCACAAAGAGAAGTTCGGAGAGTTTGGCCAGAACGGTTTCCGATCCCGGCCGGCCTTCAGCGATTTCGTTGGCGGCATATTGGAACGTCGAGCGAATCCATTCCGCAGGCCCGGCATCTTCCATCTTGAATCGCATCATTGCAGGCAGCGTAGCGATAACCGGATTTTCATAGGCGCTATCACATCCCAGATAGCCACAGATCATCCGCGAAGTCGTGCCACCACCGCCATAATGAATATCGTAGAGGCCGTCGCCCTCCGGCGGTGTCATGAGATCCCGCACAATGGTCGGTTTGAGTTTGAGGTCGCTGCCCAAAAAATGCATGTCGTTGCGAGGAAAGAGAATGACCTCGCCATCGCGCAAAAGTAGCGGCTCCTCACCCTCTACACGCACATAGAATTCGCCTTCGACCACGTAGTGGTACGGAATCAGATGCGTGGCCGGGCTCAGAAATGGTGCGCAAAGCTCCGGCGTCATGCGCGCGGAAACACACCAGGGAGCCGTGAACTCGGCATGCAAAAATACGCCCCCGCTCAAATGCGAGATGCGAAGCACATCCGACAAGGCATCCATGGCGAACCCGCGATTTGGCGTTTCAGTCATGCCTTCTGGCGACCGGATCATATCCGAGAACGACCTCCGCACATAACTTCCCGGCTGAGACGAGGGAATGATCCCCCGCACCCAATTTCGAGAAGTCAGGAGATAGTTATGAATGCCATGGTCAAGTTTTCAAGTAATGGCAGCTATGAACGCGCCGTCAACGCATCAAAAGCGGTGCATTGGGAAATAGATAAGGACGTCATCAGGGGACGCAGCTTCGATATGTCGAAGAAGTATCTTCCCGACGGCCTCTCGCTGATGCAGGAAATGGATTCGCTTTCGGCCGACGAGCGCCGCTTCGCGGGCCAGATCCAGGGCCGCACCTATGCCAACATTTTTGGACTCGTCGAACGATTCATCACCGCGAAACTGCTGGAGATCGGAAAGGATCACTGGTTGGGCGATCAGATGGCGCTCGAAGCACTTGTGCGTTTCAGCGACGAAGAACTGAAACATCAAGCCCTGTTCCGCCGCATCGAAAAGATGATGGCCGAGACGATGCCCGAAGGTTATCGCTTCGACGTCGACCCGGACATGGTGGCCCGTGCCGTGCTCAGCAAATCCACCTGGGCCGTTCTGGTATTGACGCTGCACATCGAACTTTTCGTGCAGAACCACTATCGGCAAAGTATCGCACCCGATGCCGAACTGTCCGAACTTTTCAAGGACGTGTTCTTTTTCCATTGGAAGGACGAATGCCAGCATGTGGTTCTGGACGAACTGGAACTCGCGCGCCACAACGCCACGCTCACCGACGATCAGCGGGACGGTTCCGTCGACGATTTCATTGCCCTTGTGATGGCCGTGGACGGCATTCTCAAGATGCAGGCGAAATCCGATGCGGAATTCTTCACCGGCCGTTGCGGGCGCACCATGGCAAGTGACGAAGCCGATCGCGTGGTTATGCAGTTCCTGAAGGCGTATCGCTGGCAATATATCTTTTCCGGCGCCAGCCATCCGCGCTTTCA
>CAZTCU010000225.1:0-2707 GCA_964612235.1 uncultured Rhizobium sp. | reverse complement strand
TTCGGTGCGATCGTGCTTGTTGCCGCGTTCGCGCATCGTATCTCGCACACAATGGACGTTCTGGCCGCCGCGTTTATGACGGCGAGGATTATACAGAGTTCAATTCACATGGCCCTGCCGGAAACCAACGCGACGATTGCCATGCGGTTCAGTTTCTTCCTGATACAGATAGTTGCGATGACCGTCATGGCTGTTCAGATAGCCATGTAGCGTCAGTCGTCGTTGGAGGGTTCTTCGGGCGATGGGGCATCGTTGCCGGCCTCGTCCTCGGGCCGTGCGGGAATGGAATAGCCGCCCTTGAGCCACCGGCCCAAGTCGATGTCCGAACAACGTTTGGAGCAGAAGGGCCGGTAAGCCTGATCCTGCGGTTTGCCGCATAGCGCGCATTTGCGCGTTTCAGGGGTCGATGCCGACATCGAAACCTTCGCGCGTGAACGCATCGCGCGCCTCGAACGTCACGCGCGCGGCACCCCGCCGCGCAAGCTGCTGGCGCACTTCCAGCCCGTGATCGTCGAGCCACGCCACGATCTCCGGCGATGCGCGCACATGGATGGCGCGGCCGGGCGAGGCACTCGCCTCGCGTTCCACGCCGCGCAGCACTTCCAGCGCCACGCTGTCGCGCGTGCGGGTGCGGCCCAGCCCGTGACACGGTCGGCAGCTTTCGCTCATCAGCTTGATCAGCGGATCGCGCACGCGTTTGCGGGTGATCTCCACGAGCCCGAATTCCGACATCGGCAGGATCTGCGTCGGCGTGCGGTCCTTGGCGAGGCTCGCCGACAGCACGTCCAGAACCTTCTGGATGTTCTCCGGCTCGTTGAGATGGATGAAATCCACCACGATCAACCCGCCGATGCCGCGCAAGCGCAACTGGCGGCCGATTTCGTGGGCGGCTTCCAGGTTCACTTTCGCGCTCGTTTCTTCCAGACCGGTGGCGGCGGTGAAGCTGCCGGAATTCACGTCGATGGCGGTCAGCGCTTCGGTGCCTTCGATGGTGATCCAGCCGCCCGATTTCAGCGGCACGCGACGTTCGCAGAGAAGTTCGATCTCCGCATCTATGTCGTACATGTCGAACAGCACGCCGGGGCCACCGAAGAATTCGATCTTGGCTTCCGCATCCGGCATGGCGCGGCGGCAATATTCGCGGGCGGCGCGTTCGGCCTCGCGGTCGTCGATCAACACGCGGCTTACGCTCGCGCCCACTTCGTCGCGCATGGTGCGTTCGACCGGATCGAGATCGTGATAGAGCGTCGCGGGCGCAAGCGCGCTTTGCCGCTTCGCCAGAACGGGCTGCCATGCTTCGGCCAGACGTTCGGCATCTTCCTTCAGATCGGCCATGTCGCAGCCGATGGCGGCGGTGCGGAAAATATAGCCGGCACCCGGCACAAGACTTCCGTTGGCTTCGGCGATCATCTGTTCGCCCAGCGCGATCAATCGGGCACGCTCGTTCTCGTCTTCGATACGGCGTGACAACGCCACACCCGCCTGATTGGGCACCAGCACCGCAAGCCGCCCCGGAATGGTGACGTTGGCGGAAAGGCGCGCGCCTTTTTCGCCGATGGGATCCTTCACCACCTGCACGAGGATTTCTTCGCCTTCATGCACGCAATCGCTGATCTTGGGTGCGCGCTCGTCGTCAAAACCCGGAAGGTCGGCAAGGCAACGCGCCTCGCGCGCGCCGAGAAAACCCGCGCGATCCAATCCGACGTCGACGAATGCCGCCTGCATTCCCGGCAGCACGCGCTGCACGCGGCCGAGGATGATGTTGCCGATCAGGCTGTGCCCGTGACGGCCGCCCTTTTTGCGGACATGGCCGTCGTCCAGCCCGATGGTCCGTTCCAGGAAAAGTTCTTCCAGCCGCCCGTCTTCGACGATGGCTACGCGGGTTTCGCCCGCGCCAGCGTTTATCAAGACTTCTTTCATGGTCCCGACAGTGGATATTGACACTCAGGACAATATCACAGATTTGCGAAACCGCATCCGCGAAGCAGGGCCAGGGTTTCCGCCAGCGGCAGCCCCACCACATTGGAATAGGACCCGTTGATGGCGCGGACGAAGGCCTCGGCCCGGCCCTGGATCGCGTATCCCCCCGCCTTGCCCTCGCCCTCGCGGGTCTGGCCATAGGCTTCGATCTCGGCATCGCTCAGGCGGCAGAACTGCACGCGGGTCATCACGAGGCGTTCGCGCACGGGGCCGTCCGGCATGGCGAGCGCAATCGCCGTCAGCACCTGATGGCGCCGCCCCGACAGCAACGCAAGACAGGCCCGCACATCGGATTCGTTTTCCGCTTTCGGCAGGATGCGCCGCCCGCACGCCACCACGGTGTCGGCGGCGAGAAACAATGCGGGACCGTTTTGCCACGACGCGCGCACGGCTTCGGCCTTGGCTCTCGCCAGCCGGGTTGCGTATTCGCGCGGCAATTCGTGCTTTTTCGGCGTTTCGTCGAGGGATGCGCCGCGCACGGCGGCGGGCACAATTCCGGCCTGCGCCAAAAGCGCAAGGCGCCTCGGACTTTCGCTGGCAAGCACCAGCGGCAGCCGCGCCGATGGCTTATTTGAAACGATAGGTGATGCGCCCTTTGGTGAGGTCATAGGGTGTCATCTCGACCATGACCTTGTCGCCCGTCAGCACGCGGATGCGGTTCTTGCGCATCTTGCCCGCGGTATGGGCGATGATTTCGTGGCCGTTCTGGAGTGTCACCCGAAACGTC
>CAZTCU010000224.1:2069-5129 GCA_964612235.1 uncultured Rhizobium sp. | reverse complement strand
GGCATCGTGCAGATCGCCTGGCTGAAATACCGCCGCCAGCCCATCGGCACGATGCAATGGGCAAGCCTTGCGCTGGTGATCGTGCTGGGCGGCGCCTCGTTGCTGACGCATGACGCGCGCTTTGTGATGATCAAGCCCAGCATCGGCACCTTCGCCATCGGCTGCGTGATGCTGTCGTCGAACTGGCTCGACCGTTACCTGCCGCCCATCGTGACGCAGAATGTGAGCCGAGGTTTCACGCTTTTCTGGAGCCGCAGTTGGGCGGTCTGGCTGTTCGTTCTCGCGGGCGCCAATCTTTATGTGGCTTTTGCGATGGGCCCGAAGGCGTGGGCGTGGTTCAACGGCGTCGTGCCGCTGGCGGGACAGATCGGATTGTTCGTCATTCAGTTCGCGATCACGCGCTTCGTCGTGCGCCGCCGCGTGCAGGAACGGATCGCGGCGGGGGAAGATCCTGCGCTGGTGATCGTGCAGTGAAAAATAACGTCATCCGTAAGCGTCATCGCAAATAGCGGAAGACAACACTTACCTCCCCCTCGCGGGGAGGTCGACGCGCGCAGCGCGGCGGGTGGGGGCGGTGCAGCGAACTCGGTGCAGAAGGACAGGCGCGCGCTTCAAGCGAGGAATCTATCTTACGCACATCGCCTTTGTTGTGCGTCCCCCCACCCGCCGTCGCGTGCCGCGACGTCGACCGCCCCGCGCAGGGGGCGGTAAGTCATATGCAGGCGTGGAAAAACTAAACCTCTACCGCGATGCCGGTGCCGAACACGTCGAGAAGACGCGCGACGTGGTCGATGGGTTGGGCGGGAAGAGGCTGGCCCTGGCTCACCACGAGGCGCAGGCGCGGTTTGGCGCCGCGCAGGGAATCGAGAGATGCCGGCGGCGGGAAATCCACGATCGGCAGCGGCTCGTCTTCGCGCACCATCTGGGACGCGACGAGGCGTTCGAACGCGATGGGCTTGCCGCACAGCGCGTTCACGTCGGTCAGGATCTGCACCATGCCGATGAAGCGCGTCGGCTCGGTGCCGTTGAAGCTGACGGGCGCAAGGATGGTTTCGCATTCCACCATGCCGCAATCGGCGGTCGCGGCAATCGAGGAAATGCAGAGCGGCTGTTTCGCCGTAAGCGCCTGTTTCAGGATTCCGGCAAGTGCGGTGCGGCTCTGGCTTTCCCAATGCGACAGGAAGCTGATGCCTTTCAGTTCGGCGCCGAAGCGTTCGCACAACGTCGTGCCCGCGAGGCGATAGACCGGACGCTCGATGTCCTTGGCGTCGAGGATGAACACATGGGACAGCATCCGCTTGATGGCGCGCGGATCGATGTCGGTCTGGTCCGGCACCACGCGCCCACGGCGAAGGCGGCTCCAGTAACCGATCAGCAGATGACTGTTCCTATGTTTCATAACCCAACGCCCCGGTACTCATCTTTGCCCTGCGGGTTGAACCAGTTCGGAACGCCCGCCTTGTCTGGAACTTCACAGAGCATGAGCCGTGCCAGCGCCGAATGCGCGGAAAGCTTGTGTTAATCGTAAAAGCGCTGTGCGGAATTGGGATTTCGCGAAAACTTATCCCCACGGCCCGCGTCTGGGCGCGCCGAACAGCGGCACCTCGCCCGATTTCAGCAACGGCGTGAGCGCGAGCCCGACGACGAACCCGCCGACGTGCGCCCACCAGGCGACGCCCGGCTGCGACGCATCGGAGAACAGGGCGTTGAAAAGCTGCAGCGCGAACCAGAAGCCCACCACCCACATCGCGCCGATGCGGAACGGATAAAAAATGAATCCGAGCGGCACGATCACCCGCACCCTGGCGCGCGGATAGAGCAGCACATATGCCCCCAGAATGCCGGAGATCGCCCCCGACGCGCCCACCATCGGGATCAGGGAATAGGGGTTGACGAACGCCATCGTGAGCGCGGCCGCGATGCCGCTGACGAGATAGAACAGCAGATAGCGCGCGTGTCCCATTGCGTCTTCGATATTGTTTCCGAAGATCAGCAGGTAAAGCATGTTGCCGCCGAGATGCAGGAAGCCGCCATGCAGGAACATGGAGGTGAGAACGGTGAGCGCCGCGGGAAAGGCCGGCACCAGCGCCATCGTCTGCGCCGGATGGAACAGCACGGCGGGCACGAAGCCCAGCCTGTTCATCAATTCCTCGCCCCCGCTTCCGAGCGAGAACTCATAGCCGAACACCGCCACGCAAAGCGCGACCAACGCCCAGTTCACATAAGGCGTCAGGCGGATCGGATTGTCGTCCGAGATCGGGATCACGATGGGCGCCTCGCGTCTGGCCGGTTGTACTTACCTGTCCCGAATTGGGTCATCGTTCGGCCGAAAGGACCCCGCCGCAATGGCATGTTTCGTGAAGCCTCACCCTGAGCCGTTAAGCCTGTGCCGGGGTTTTCCACGCCTCGCGGCCCCTCGCGCATAGGATGCATGTATTAAGGAGCGTTCACCATGGCGCCGAGGCCGAATTCGCACCTTGCCGCAGCACTTGCTGGGGTGCTGGCGTTCGCCCCGGCAAGCGAAGCGCTGGCCGCCGGTACGCCCGGTTTCGGCACGTTGGCGGCCGGTCCCACTTGTGCGGCGGCCTTTCCCGGCAATGGCGGCAACAATCACGGCGGTCACGGCTCGACCATCAACATCAACAAGAACGTCACCATCTTCAAGCCGGTCACGATCAACAACAAGATCAACATCTACAAGCCCATCACCATCAATAAGTCGGTGACGGTGAACAAGCCGGTCACGATTAACAACACCATCAATGCGTCGAAGAACGTCACCATCAACAAGCCGGTGACCATCACCAACAACATCGACAATTCGAAGAACATAAGCGTCTACAAGCCGGTGACGATCAACAACAACGTCAGCGTGACCAAGACCATCGACAATTCGAAGCACATCGACGTCACCAAGAACATCGACCTGTCGAAGACCATCAACATCGACAATTCGGTGGTGGTGAACAAGAACATCGACAATTCCAAGACCATCAACATCACGAAGAACATCGACAATTCGAAGAACATCAACATCGAGAAGAACGTGACGATCAACAA
>CAZTCU010000224.1:0-1969 GCA_964612235.1 uncultured Rhizobium sp. | reverse complement strand
CAATACGTCACCATCGTCAACAAAGCGGGCGGCAATGTCGGCGGCAGCGTTTCGGTCAACGCGCAGAACGCCTGCGTCGAGCAGGAAGCCAACGTCGTCAAATCCGTTCACGCTGTCTGCGTGGACCGATGGGGGCGCGAATATCCCGCCTCGCACATGATTCCGGACACCTGGATCGAAGGCTCCTACGAAGGCGAGATCGCGCGCTGCATTCCGGGTTCGACCGTCCGCGTCACGGTGGGCGACGTCGTTCAGTCCGATCAGGGTTTGGCGGGCACTTTCGAGAACGGCGAGACGCTTGCCTGCGCGCCCGGCGAGGCGCTCGTCCATTATCGCGGCGGCATGCTGAAATGCGCCAAGGCCAAACCCGTGAAAGACTGCACCGAGCGCGTCAACCTGCGCCGCTGGGGTTCGGGCGACTTCTTCTTTTCCTACCGCTCGCGGGTCTGCGTGCAATCCTCCGCCCAGGCTTCGAGCGGAGAAGACCTCTCCGGCATGACGCTGGAAGGCGGGGTCGGCAGCGAAGATAGCGGGTATTAAGCCACCGTTTATTAAGTGCGTCCGGGCCATGCTCGGGCTATGACCGAATTCCGGCTCAAGATCGCGGCCACCCTGGCCCTCATCGCGCTCGACGCGGTGTGGATCGTTTCGCGCGGCTTCACTTTCGATATGAAAAGTCTTGCGGCATGCATGGGCGTTACCGCAGTGCTCGCGTCGGTCGGCTACGTCTATACGCGTCTGAGGCCGGACGAAAAGCTTTCGACCATGTCGATCGAAACGGCATTCCTCATGGTCTATTCCGCGGCAGGTTGCGTGTTCAGCTATCTTATCACGACATGGAACCGCCCCCTGATCGATGCGTCGCTCGCCGCGTTCGATGAAGCAATTGGTTTCGACTGGTATTCCTATATCGCGTTCGCGAATGCGCGGCCCTGGATCGATGTGCTGTCGACCGTTCTCTATCAAAGCACGCTTGCACAAATCGCTCTGTCGGTGGTTTTGCTCACCACGCTTGGACGCACCGAGCGGGTGCGCGAGATGGTCGGCACGGTGATGGTGTCGTCGTTCTTTTGCGTGGCGATCGCGGGCTTGCTGCCGTCAGCCGGCGCGCTTGCCTATTATCATCCGAGCGACGCATTCTATATGCAAAATCATCCGATCGTGGATATTGCCTACAAGCAGGTATTCAGCGATCTGCGCGCGCATCACCTGACGCATTTGAGTCTGGAAGGCGTGCACGGCCTGGTGGCGTTCCCTTCCTATCATGTCGCGTTATCCGTGATCCTGATGATCGCGTATCGAGGGATGCCTCGGCTCTTCTGGCCCATGGCGGCCTGGAACGTGCTGGTGATCATGTCCACGCCGATCGACGGCGGACATCATCTGTCGGATGGTTTGGGCGGCGCGGTCCTCGCGCTGCTTTGCGCGATGTTCGTGATCTGGTTGCGCAAGCGCCTGCCTCAACCCTCGTCCGCGCCCGTGCAAGAAGATTACGGCGAACTGGCGGGACAAAAAGCCTGACCACCTGGTCTTGCTGAGCCTTGCATGGGGGCTTTGCACTGATATTGTGCGCCCGCGCCGGGTAGCCCGGCCCCTTCCCTCGCCTCTCATTTTCCGGGACCGCACATGAACATCCATGAGTATCAGGCCAAGGGCGTGCTCGCCGAATTCGGCGTGCCGGTGCCCAAGGGCACACCTGCCTTCACCGTCGAAGAAGCCGTGGCGGCTGCCAAGGAATTGCCGGGCCCCGTCTGGGTCGTGAAGGCGCAGATTCATGCGGGCGGCCGCGGTAAAGCGGGCGGCGTAAAGCTTGCCAAGACGATGGACGAAGTCGAAACGCTTGCTAAGAACATGATCGGCATGACGCTGGTCACGCACCAGACCGGGCCGGAAGGCAAAGTAGTCAAGCGCGTCTATGTCGAAGAAGGCACGAACATCAAGAAGGAAATGTATGTAAGCCTGCTCGTCG
>CAZTCU010000223.1:0-5149 GCA_964612235.1 uncultured Rhizobium sp. | reverse complement strand
CGAATTTGGAAGCGTCCGGCTTGTTCGTGATAATGCGTTCGGTGCCGGCCTGCGAGCTTGCGCCATACAGCGTGCCCTGCGGGCCCGCCAGCGCTTCGACGCGCGCGATGTCATAGATATGCACGTCCATCGCTCCGCCGATCGTCGTGATCGGTTGCTCGTCGAGATAGACGCCAACGCTCGGCAGTGCCGCGGAATGGTTGCCGTCGCCGCCGCTCGAAACGCCGCGCATATAATAGGTGTCCGTGCCGGGCTGCCCGTTGGTGCCGCCGCCGCCGCCGACCGTATAGGTCAGGCTGGGAAAGAACTGGCTGAAATCGCGTCCGCCGGAGATGTTAAGGTCTTCCAGTTTCTGCGTCCCCAGCGCCTGAACGGCCAGAGGTGCCGCCTGTATGTCTTCCGCGCGTTTTTCCGCGGTGACGATGACCGTTTCCAGCGTGTCGTCCTGCGCGAACGCGGGCGTGATGCCCGTCAGCGCCGTGGAGGCCAGAAGAATGGAAAACAGTCCGTGAGTTCTGAATATCCGGCCCGGTTGAACTTCGCTCATTCGCAACGCCCCCGCGACTCCAGCCATAAAATTGAGACCCAGCCGCTTGCTGGGTCAATTGCCGCCGGGCGTTGCAGCCGACAGTAACTGTCGATTGTGGTTTTTAGGCCGCAGAGGAGGGCGGATAATCGGCCAGAACCGGCCCCAACGCGCTCTTTAGCGGACCAAGCCATTGTTCATAATTTCGCCATTGCTCGAGCCCGTCCCGGAAGATGGGTTGGCGAACCTGCTCGGAACTGGCCGTGCGGACCGATCTTTCGTTTTCGTGGAAGCGCAGGCAATTTTCTTCGAAGGCCAGCCCGCAATAGTCGAGTAACCGGCGGATCTCCTGTTCGGGCTCTTCCACCATCTGTTCGTACAGCACGCGGTGAATCCGGCCCGGCAGCACTTCGTCGAAGTGATCCATCAACGAAACATAGTCGGCATAGTAACGGCCGATATCGTTCAGGTCGTAGGAAAATCCCTGACCGCGGGCGAAATGCTGTTTGAAGCCCGAAAAACCCGCCGCCATCGGGTGGCGGCGCGCGTCGATGATCTTCGCGTTCGGCAGAATCAGGTGGATGAGGCCGGCGTGAAGAAAATTGTTCGGCATCTTGTCGACGAAATACGGCCGCTTCATCCGCCGCTGCAATTTGGTGCCGTCGAGATATTTTTCTCCCAATCCATAAATCTCGCGCGCATCGAGCCGCTCGAGAATTTCGGGATAGACGGATGGCTCGCCGTCCCCCTTCTTGCCCTCCATTTGCAGCGCGATGGAAATGATATCCGGCAATTCCATCGTGCCTTCGATTTCGCTGTGGCTTGCCAGGATCTGTTCGATCAAGGTCGAGCCCGAACGCGGCAATCCGATGATGAAGATCGGCTCCGCCGACGGGTGCCCCCAGTCCTTTCGCGCCTCGAAGAACGCGCGCGTGAACAGCTTCTTCGCCCGTCCGATCTTGCCGGTGAATTCGTCCGCGTCGTATTCAAGGCTCTGGCGACGCAACCGGTTTGCTTCGTCGTAATGGCGGAACGACGCTTCAAAGTCCCTTTCGTCCTCCAGCGCCTTTCCCAGCGCGAAATGCAGGTGATAGCGATCCTCTGCCGAGACGCCCGAAGTGCGCGCCAATTGCGCCTGCATGGCCGCGATGTCGGCGCGATCGAAGCGAACGATCTTGAGGTTGGCGAGACTCCAGTAGGATTCGCCCAGATTGGGCGAAAGCGAAATGCTTCTGCGGTAAGCCGCGATGCAGTCCTGCTGGCGCCCCACGGCCCGCAACGTATGCCCATAGCTCATCCACGTCTTGGGCTGGCCGGGATGTTCTTTCAGGATTTCTTCGTAGAGCGCGATGGCGCGTTGGTGTTCGCCCAATCGCGCCAGCGCCGCGGACATCAGGTTGCGATAACTCGGATTGCGCGGATCGCTTTTAAGCAGGATTTCCAGCTGGGCAATCGCCTCGCTGGATTTGCCTTGCCGGTAAAGCACGGTCGCATAGTTGTGCCGCGCCGCGATGAACCCCGGCGCCAGTTCCATGCAACGCGCAAGCAGCTTGCCCGCGTCGTCGTAGCGGCCCAGGCGTGTGCCCGTCTCCGCCAGCATCCGTATCGCGGAAACATCGGTCGGGTGTTCCTTGAGATAGGGCCGCAATATCCGTTCGGCGATCGCCACCCGCCCTTCGCAAAGCGCTGCCGCCGCCTCCATCAATCGCGGTTCGTTCACCGAAGCTTGAATGTGTCTTGCATAGGCGATGTCTGCCCCGGCGGTATCGCCGAGCAGGCGCAGCGTATCGGCCAGCGCCAGCCAAGCGCGGGGGATTTTGGGATTCAACGCTGTCGCGGCCTTGAACGCGGCCGCCGCCGCCTGCGTCTCACCCAACTCGTTCAACGCCACGCCGAGTTCGAACCGCACATCCGCCGATTTCGGCTGCGTCGCCGCCAGCGATTGCAACACGTCGCGCGCGGCCTCGGTCGCCCCCTGCCGCCGCAACGCCACGCCCATATATAGAAGTGCCAGCGGATGGCCGGGCGCCGCCCCCAATATCTCGCGCGCTTGCTGTTCTGCGGCCGCGGGATTTGCGGAAAGAAGCTTTTCGGTATGCGCAAGCGCCTGCGCCAGCGTGCCGACAGCGCCGGAGGCGGTTCCTGCCGCTGAACGATCTACCGGCTGCTCCATGGGAAATAAAATGGCGCGGGCCGCCCCGCTGTCAACGCCCGACATAATATGTCGCCGCAACCATCCCAAATTATTTGCGCCGACCTACATAAACACGCGCCCCCCAACCGACTTAAGCTTCAGGAAGCCTGTTCTCGCCCTCGAACCTGGGATGCAGGGGGGAATGACGGAAACACCGGATATCAAACGCGAACGCCCGGAGGTCGGCCTGCCCGGAATGGTTTCGGCTGCGTCGAAGGTGAACGTCTGGTTCGTGCGCGAGGTGCTGCCGCTGGAGGGCCTGCTTCTCAAATTCCTGCGCCGCGGCTGGCGCAACGAGAGCGACATCAAGGATCTGTGTCAGGACGTCTATGTCGAAGTTTATGAAGCAGCCCACGCCGAGATCCCGCAATCCGCGAAAGCCTTCGTTTTCGCCGTGGCGCGCAACATCCTCGTCGATCGCATCCGCCGCGAGCAGATCGTTTCCATCGAAGCCGTCGCCGATCTCGAAACGCTGGGCCTCACCGCCGACGAACCCGGCCCCGACAAAACGGCCATCGCGCGACAGGAACTTCGCAAACTGCAAACCGCGCTGGACCGCATGCCGCATCGCTGGCGGGAGGCTGTCGTGATGCGCAAGATTCAGGGCATGTCGCGGCCCGAAATCGCGCTGCGCCTGGGCATCGCCGAACCGACTGTCTCGCAACATCTCGCCGCCGGAATGCGCGCGCTTGCGAACCTGTTTCACGACGACTCCGACAGCAAGGACAAGCCATGAGCGAGTCCCCCAAACAACCGCGCGTGCTGCCGAAAGCAGAAGAGGTTCAGATAGCCGCATCCGATTGGCTGGAGCGGCGCGAGCGCGGCGACTGGAATGACGCCGTGCAGGCGGAGTTCGACGCCTGGCTCGCCGCATCGCCCGCGCACACGATTGCCTATCTGCGATTGGAAGATGTGTGGAACAGGGCAGGGCGCCTGAAAGCGCTCGGCCGCCCTGAGCGCACGCCGTTCGCCTTCATCGGCCGCTGGGCCTCGTCGGCCAAGATCGCCGCCGCGGTGACGGTCGCAGCCCTCGCAGGCTTCGCCGCCTACAATTCGCTGCAGGAACCGAAAGAGCGCGTCTACGCAACCGATGTCGGACAACGCGAAAGCCTGTTGTTGGCCGACGGTTCGCAGATCGAACTGAACACCGACACCGTATTGCGCATCTCGCGCGGCGCGGGCCCCAGAACGGTCACGCTCGAAAAAGGCGAAGCCTTCTTCAACATCAAACACGATGCAGCCCGCGTCTTCATCGTGAAGGCGGGCGACAGCCGCGTCATCGATCTCGGCACGAAATTCCTGGTGCGCCAGAACCCCGATCACGTTCGCGTCGCCCTGTTCGAAGGCAGCGCGAAACTCGAAACCGAAGTGGCCGGCTCGCCCGCGCGCTCCACCGTGCTCAAGCCCGGCGATGTCGCGGTCGCCTCCGGCGGCGCGATGTCGGTGACGAAGAAGCCCTCCGATATCCTGAAAGACGATCTCGCCTGGCAGCACGGCGAAGTCACCTTCCATTTCACGTCGCTCGCCGAAGCGGCCGCGGAATTCAACCGCTACAACCAGAAAAAGATCGTCGTGCGCGACGCCACCATCGCCAATCTCGAAATCGGCGGCACGTTCGGCATGCACGACGTCACCCAATTCGGACGCCTCGCGCACCATCTTCTGGGCGTGCAGGTCGAAGACAAGGGCGACCGGATCGTCCTGACACGTTGAAAGTCACCGCCGGGCCAACGCCCGCATGAAGGAATTTGCGAGAGGGGGGAATATGAAGAACACCGCCATATTGAAAGTCCTGCTGGGATCGAGCGCCTTGTCGCTGGCCCTGGCGCACGGCGCGCAAGGGGCAGAATTCAACATCCCCAGCGGCGACCTGCGCACCGCGCTGGATGCCTACGCAGGGCAGGCCGGTGTTCATCTTCTCTACGCCGAACAGGCCATCACCGGCGTGCGCACGCCCGGCATCCGCGGCTCGCTCGCACCGGAAGAAGCCTTGTCGCGCCTCCTCAAAGGCACCGGCTTCACCGCCGAACGCGACGACGGCTCCATCGCCATCGTGCGCAAGGCTAACCAGCAACGCAGCGAAGTCGACATCGCTCCATTGCAGCTTGCGCAGGCAACGGCACCCCGCGCCGCCGTCGAAACCGTAACGGTAACATCGTCCAAGCTCGGCGGCGCCGACGTGCAAAGCATCCCCATCGCCATCACCGCTCTGAGCCAGGAACAACTCACCGCCACACAAACGGCAGGCGGCCCCGACCTTGTGAAGCAGGTACCGAACCTCACCTTCACCAAAACGAATTTCAGCGGCTATTCCATCCAGATCCGCGGCATCGGCACACAGGCGATTTCTGTTACGACCGATCCTGCCGTCGCTGTCGCATTGAACGACATTCCCTTCATCAGAAATCACTTCTTCGAACAGGAATTCT
>CAZTCU010000222.1:0-5150 GCA_964612235.1 uncultured Rhizobium sp. | reverse complement strand
ATCAGCGCGGCGAGCGTGGGCACGGCGAAATCCGGCGTGCCCATGAAAGCAAGCCGCAAACTCACAGTTAACCGGCGTCTTTCAAACGCTTTGCCTTGGCGAGCTTGCGCAGCGTGATCGAGCGCTTGAGCTTGGAGAGATGATCGAGAAAAAGAATGCCCTCGAGGTGATCCATCTCATGCTGCAAGCAGCACGCCAGCAATCCGTCGGCCTCGAGCGTTTGCAGCTTGCCGTCGCGATCCTGATATTCGGCGCGGATCTTCGCAGGACGTTCCACATCGTCCCAGATCTCGGGAACGGAAAGACAGCCCTCTTCGAACTTCGCCATTTCTTCCGACGCCCAGACGATCTTCGGATTGATGAATACCATCGGTTCGCGGCTACCCTGTTGCTGGGCGATGTCCATCACCAGCATGCGCTTGGGAACGCCCACTTGCACGGCGGCAAGCCCGATGCCGTCGGCGGCGTACATGGTTTCGAGCAGGTCGTCGGCCAGTTTGCGCGTCTCGTCGTCCACCCTGGCGACGGGTTCGGAGACCGCTTTCAGGCGCGGATCGGGCGCGGTAAGGATGGGGCGTATCGTCATGGGCTGGAAATAAGGTCGCCGGCTCCTTCGGTCAAGACAACCGCCGGGAAACGCTTAAAAACGCTATGGATATTGCCCTTATCGTTCTTGCCGCGGCCATCGTTGCCGCCGCTCTGATTCTGGCGTTGGCGCGCAGGCCGGCACCGGTGGAACCGCCCAAAACCGACCCTCGGCTCGACATGGTGATTGCGTCGCAAGGCGGGATTGCGGAGCGGTTCCAGCAGGCCATCGAGAGCCAGGCCGCGTTGCAAAAGGCGCTTTCGGAACGGATGGATACGCTGAACCAGCGGCTGGGCGAAAGCTTGAGCGAGAGTGCGGCGAAGACCGCCGAAAGCCTGGGTGGAATCCAGACCCGTCTCACGGTGATCGACGAGGCGCAGAAGAACATCACAGCGCTTTCCGGGCAGGTGGTGAGCCTGCAGGAAGTGCTTTCCAACAAGCAGTCGCGCGGCGCCTTCGGACAGGCGCAGATGGAAGACATCGTGCGCGACGGCCTTCCGCCGACGTTCTACGAATTCCAGGCCACGCTTTCCAACGGCACCCGGCCCGATTGCATCATCCGGCTTCCCAATGCGCCGGGCGTGATCGTGATCGATTCCAAATTCCCGCTGGAATGCTTCACAGGCCTGAAAGGCGACGATCGCAAGGGCGCGGAAGCGCGCGTGCGCAGCGACGTGGGCAAGCATGTGAAGGATATTTCGGAGAAATATCTTCTGCCGGGCGAAGTGCAGAACCCCGCGATCATGTTCGTGCCGTCGGAATCCATCTATGCCGAACTGCATGACGGATTCTCCGACGTGATCCAGCGCGCGCACCGCGCGGGCGTGATGGTGGTCTCGCCCAATATCCTGATGCTTGCGATCAACACGGTGCAGACGGTGGTGAAGGACGCGAAGATGCGCGAGCAGGCCCACAGAATCCAGCAGGAGGTGGGCGTGCTGCTACAGGATGTGCAGCGGTTGGGCGAACGCATCCAGAAGCTGCGCACACATTTCGACGGCGCGGCCAAGGACATCGAGCAGATCGAGACCTCGATGCGCAAGATCGATTCCCGCGCGCAGAACATCGCGAAGGTCGAATTGTCCGCGCCCGAAGAGCACAAAGCGCTGGCGGCGGACTGAGATCGCATTCGGTCCACGCCAGCACCTGTTCCAGCAGGAAGCGGCTTTGGCGCTTGAGCGCGCGCAGCCCTCTGCGGCGCTCGCAATGGGCGCGCGAATAGAGGCCATGCACCAAGCGGTTCCTGTTGCCGAATGGGGCACCGCGTTTGTTGCCGGTGCGCTTGCCCATTTGAACCTCTGCCTCAGACGGTTTTTTCGGCGGCGACGTCCCGGTCCAGCTCGTGGGCCAGGTTGGCCGCCTGCTGGTAGCGTTTGCGGACTTTCGACAGCGAAACGGCGACTTCGCGCGAAAGGCGCAGCAAGTCGGCGGCGATACCGGCTTCCTGACGGCGCTGGTCGCGGAATGGGGTGAGGTCTTCGGTGCCCATCTGGGCAAAGCAGCCGGCAATGGCGCCCGTCATAAGCGCAAGCTGCTTTTCCAGCTCGGCCTCGCCGGGGCTTTTGGTGGCGTAAAACTGGGCGATGTCCGCCTGTGATGGTGACATGTTTCTTCTCCTTTGTGTGCCTATATAGGATATTAGTCTGAATTACGCAAGGCATACGGAGAAGATTTATGATATATTTTCCTATATCATTGAAAAAGAAGGTATTTTTACAGCACCCGCGCGGAGCGCCGGTCCCTAGTCGGCTTCGAATTTGGCTTTCATGGCTTTGACGCCTTCGTCCATCTGGCCGGAGATGTGGGTCGCCACAGCATCTGGCAGCAGATCGGTGATCCAGACGAAGCGGCACCCCTTTCCATCGGCAAACACCTGTGCCGATGCGCCGTGATAGCTGAGCCGTTCGCTGGGGATCGTGTAGACGAGGCGGCGGTGTTCGTCGTCGATGCTCACCAGCACCTCCCGCGCCACCGAACCGTCGAAGAAGGTCAGCACGCGCGCGCCGGGCTCTCTTTCGAGCGCGATGAGGAAGCCGGGCGCGAGTCGTTCGTGCACCGCATAGAAATCGCGCAACGCATCCCACACCTCTTCGACGGATGCGTTCAGATGGAATTCCTTGCGAATGCTGGCCATGGGTGTTTCTCCGTCGATCCGAAGATGAGGATGCCGCGTGCCAGCGGCCCGGTCTGGCCGGATTCGGACATCATCGATTTGGCAGTTCAGAGCGGCCTGCGCGCCCTGAAAGCGGCGTTGAGCGTGCCTTCGTCGAGATAATCGAGTTCGCCGCCGACGGGTACGCCGTGGGCGAGGCGCGTGACCTTCATGCCCTTGGGTTCGAGCGCGTCCATCAGGTAATGCGCGGTGGTCTGGCCTTCGACCGTTGCGTTCATCGCCAGGATCACTTCGTCCACGCCTTCGAGGCGCGCCATCAGTTGCGGCACGTTGAGGCGTTCGGGCGTCACGCCGTCGAGCGCGGAGAGCGCGCCGCCCAGCACATGATATTTGCCGCGGAAGACGCCCGCGCGTTCCAGCGCCCAGAGATCGGCCACGTCTTCCACCACGCAGAGAATATGAGAATCGCGGCGCGCATCGCGGCAGATGGAGCACGGCGATGTCGTATCGAGATTGCCGCAAGTCTCGCAAGTGCGGATGGCGGCCGCCGCATCGCGCAGCGCAGCGGTGAGCGGATCCAGCAATGCTTCGCGCTTCTTCAGCAATGCAAGCGCCGCACGGCGCGCCGAACGCGGGCCGAGGCCGGGAAGTTTCGCGAGCAATTGGATAAGACGCTCGATTTCGGGACCGGCGGGGAGAGAGGACATCAGTGTGACCTTGTTGTCTCCCCCGTGAAACGGGGGAGGTGCCTCGCGCAGCGAGGCGGAGGGGGTAAGTGTCGCATGTGGAACGACTGCCCCCCTCGACCGCTTCGCGGCCACTCCCCCGTTTCACGGGGGAGACAACGACACGTCGTCACTTTCACGAGAACATTCCACTCAATCCGCCGGGCAATCCCATTTCGCGGCTCATCTTCTGCATCTCGTCGGCGAGACGGCTTTCGAGTTTTGCTTTCGCATCGGCGTGTGCGGCACGGATAAGATCCTCGAGCATCGTCTTGTCTTCGGGCTTGAGCAGCGACGGATCGACGTCGAGACGTTTGAGGTCCGATTTTCCGGAAAGCGTGAGCCTGACCATGCCGGCGCCCGATTGACCTTCGACTTCGATGCTCTCCACCACCTTCTGCATTTCGGCGGCGCGCGCCTGCATCTCCTTCGCCTGCTTGAAGAGATCGCTCAGATTCATGACGCGTCCTCTTCGGTGGGGCTCGCGATCTCCTCTTCCACCAGATCGCGCACGGCGACGATTTCGGCGCCCGGAAACCGATCCAGCACCGCGCGTACCAGCGGCTCTTGGCGCACGCGGTCGAAGGTGGCGTCGCGCGCCATGCGCCTGGCTTCGGCGATGGTGGGTGCGCCGCCTTCGCGGGCGACCGTCACCATCCAGCGCGTGCCCGTCCAGTCTTTCAGTTTCTGCGCGAGATCGGCGGAGAGTGTGCGCGGCGCGCGTGCCGACGGACGGAATTCGATCTGGCCCGGTTCCAGGCGGACGAGGTGGATGTCGTTCTCGATATTCACCTTCAACACCGGCGCATTGTTGGCCTGCGCAAGCGCTGCGATATCTTCGAGCGAGCGGATGAGCGGCGCGGATTGCGCATTCGCGGTCGGCTCCGGCGCACGTTGAACGCTGGCAGAGCTTTCGCCAACCCGGACAGCCTGCGCACGCGCATTGCCGCCGCCCGATGATGGCGAAGATGTCGGCGTGCTCCGGGCGGGCGGCGCGCCCGCGCCATCCATCACATCGCGCACCAGCTTGTCGGTAGGTGGAAGATCGGCGGCGTAGGAAAGACGGATCAACGCCATCTCTGCGGCGGCGATGGGGCGGGTAGCGTCGCGAACTTCGAACAATCCTTTGAGCAACATCTGCCAGGCGCGGGTCAGCGACGGCACGGAGAGCTTGCCGGCCATCTCGGCGGCGCGCTTGGCTTCGGCTGATCCGCCGTCGAAGAAGCCTTCGGCGCCGGGCGCCACTTTCACGCGCGTCAGGAAATGCGTGGTTTCCAGAAGATCCTGCATGATCGCGAGCGGATCGGCACCGCGATCATAAAGCTCGCGCAAATCGGAAAGGGCTTCGGCGATCCTGCCGCCCAGCGTCTTCTCAAACAGATCGAGGATGCGGCCACGATCGGCGAGCCCCAGCATGGCGCGGATGGATTCCGCGTCGATCGTGCCTTCCTCATGGGCGATGGCCTGATCGAGCAAGGAGAGACCGTCGCGCACCGAACCTTCGGCGGCGCGCGCGATCAGCGCCAGCGCGCCGTCCTCGATGTTCACCTTTTCCTGTTCGGCGATCTTCTTCAAATGTGCGGCCAATTCCGGCGTCTCAATGCGGCGCAGATCGAAGCGTTGGCAGCGCGCCAGCACCGTCACGGGCACTTTGCGGATTTCGGTGGTGGCAAAGATGAACTTCACATGCGGCGGCGGCTCTTCCAGCGTCTTGAGCAGGCCGTTG
>CAZTCU010000221.1:0-5175 GCA_964612235.1 uncultured Rhizobium sp. | reverse complement strand
GGACAATTACAATCTTGGTATCTACCGCCTGCAAGTGACGGGTAAAAACCAGACGCTGATGCGCTGGCTGAAACATCGCGGCGGGGCGCAGCATCATGCGCGGTGGGGGAAAGAGAAATCGGCGCCCTTCCCCGCCGCTGCCGTGATCGGCGCCGATCCCGGCACCATCTTGGCGGCGGTGACACCGGTGCCGGACACGCTTTCGGAATATCAGTTCGCGGGGTTGCTGCGCGGGCAGCGCGTGGAATTGGCCGATTGCGTTTCGCAGCCGCTGAAGGTGCCCGCCGAAGCGGAGATCGTGATCGAGGGCGAGGTTTCGCTGAGCGAATATCGCGACGAAGGCCCTTATGGCGACCACACGGGTTATTACAATTCGGTCGAACAGTTTCCCGTGTTCAACATCACCGCGATCACGATGCGGCGCGATCCGATTTACCTGTCGACGTTCACCGGGCGGCCGCCGGACGAGCCTAGCGTTCTTGGCGAAGCGCTGAACGAAGTCTTCATTCCGCTGCTGCAACAGCAATTTCCGGAGATCGTGGATTTCTGGCTGCCGCCGGAGGGATGTTCGTATCGCATTGCCGTCGTCAGCATGAAGAAGGCTTATCCCGGTCACGCCAAGCGCGTGATGATGGCGGTTTGGTCTTATCTGCGTCAGTTCATGTACACGAAATGGGTGATCGTGGTGGACGACGACATCGATGCGCGAAACTGGAAAGACGTGATGTGGGCGCTTTCGACCCGCATGGACCCGGCGCGCGACATCACGCTCGTCGAGAACACGCCTATCGATTATCTCGATTTCGCTTCGCCGGAATCGGGGCTCGGCTCCAAGATCGGGCTGGACGCGACCAACAAGTGGCCGCCGGAAACCAAACGCGAATGGGGCCGGAAGATGCGAATGGACGACGAGATCGTCCGTACCGTCAGCGAGAAATGGCCCCGTCTTGGCCTGCCGGGATCGGGCAAACCCATCTGGTGAGGTTGCGCACCGTATTGTCCGCGTCCGCCGGTTGTGGTGTGATCCGGTGGTGGGCTGGCGGGGGATTCAATGAAAAAAGCATGGGCGTTTGCGGCCTTGGCTTTGCTTGCGACAAGCGCGGCGGCAGAAGACACCTGCCCGCCCCTCCAGATCGTGGCGCAGGCCGATATCGTTTCGACGGACGGCTCGCTGCTTGTGCCTGCAAAGGTCAACGGCCTTTCCACTTACATGATCATCGATACGGGCGGCTGGTATCGCGAATTGTCGCCCGCTCTGGTGGACAAGCTCAAGCTGAGCACCACCAAGCGGCGAGTGGGAATGATCGACATCACCGGACGGGTGACGAATACCAGTACGACCGTCGACAGCTTTGAGATGGGATCTTTCAGAGCCAAGAACGTGACGTTTCTCGTACCCAAGGAAGGGTTTGGAAGCGACGATGTCGGCGGCGTTATCGGACCCCAACTGTTTACGCAATTCGATATCGATCTCGATTTTGAGGGAAAGAAGGTCAGCTTCGTTCTCCAGGATCATTGCGACGGCCGAGTCATCTATTGGAACACACCGTCCTATGCGGTCGTCCCATTCGTGCTGACCGATCAGGGTCACATCCGCATGCCGGTCGAACTGGACGAACACAAATTCATAGCCCTTCTCGACACCGGCGCGGATCAATCGATTATTACATTCCGCGCCGCAGAAGGTGCGTTCGATATCACCAAGGATTCGCCCGGCGTGACCAAACGGGGATTCGTCAACGGCGATACGCGCGCCGAGGAATACGAGCGAACATTCAAGACTTTGACCATCGGCGGCATTACCTTCAACAATCCCAAGCTGTCGCTCATTCCCGATCTCCTGCGCAATCACCAAATCAACGACCACAGACCGAAGATCAACTCGCACATCGACACAAGCACCGAGGCCGAAGGCGTGGATGACGTCACTATCGGTCTGGAGCAGTTGCGGCGCCTGCACGTCTACATCGCGTACAAGGAGCAGAAGCTTTACATCAGCCCCAATGCACCACAGGCGGCCGTCCTCGCCTCGCCCGCGGCCCACTGAGAAACGCCGATGGGCAATGCCAGGATAGCCGCAGCTGCGTTTCTCGCGATGTTCGCGGCAAACGGCGCGCGTGCAGCGCAATGCGAGCTCAAACTGATCGCCAGCTACGACATGGTGCCCTCTGACAGCATTGTCGTCATACCCATGACGATGGCCGGAAAATCTCGCTATGTCACACTGGACACCGGAGCGTTCGGTAACTGGGTTACACAGAAGTTCGTCGATGACGACAAACTCGAAACCCACAACATCACGGCCATGAAAGTTTATGGCACACAGGATCGTACCGAAAAATACACAGTCGTGCCGTCTGTCGAGATCGGCGCGATTCATCAGCCGGATTCGAATTTCATGGTGATGTCGGGGGACTTTGGAGAACTCTCCGCTGGCCTTGGAACAAACGCCTTGGCGCAATTCGATATCGAATTCGATTTTGCCGCGCAGAAGGTGAAATTCTTCTCGCAAGATCATTGCGAAGGACAGGTCGTTTACTGGACTAAAGAATATACCGTTCTGCCGTTCAGCCTGCCCGACCGATCAATGCATATTGAAATGACATTGGACGGCCATACTCTCGATACCGGTTTCGACACGGGAACGACCTATTCCTACATCAATGAGCGCGTACTCGTAAGTACATTTGGACGCGACCCTTCTTCGGAAAAAGAGATCACCCTGGAGGGACAAAAAATGCGCTCCGCGGCGTTTCATTCGCTGTCGATCGGTGGCGTGAGTTTTCCCAATCCGTCGCTGTTGGTGATGCGAGACAAGATGCGCGAGCTTGCGAAAGAAGACGTGCCTGTCAAGGATCAGAATCAGGCTGGGGTAAACCTGATGCATTTCCCGCATCTCCTTCTGGGGCTCGATGCGATACGCCACCTCCACATTTATATCGCTTACAAAGAGCGGAAGATTTACGTCACCTCCGCCGACGCGCATTGACGAAAGCCGCTCCCCTCCCACATAAGAGGGGAACAATCCGTGTGATCCGGAGGTGACGGATGGGTTACGTCTTCGCGTCCACTTACAACAGTTTCTTTTTCTATACCGGCGTCAACGCATTCATCATGCTGGTCCTCGGCATGCTGGTGGTGCGGGCCCGGGTGAAGACGCAGACCGAGATCGGCGATGGCGGCGGCAAGCCGGAAATGGCCGGCCCTCTGCGCGCACACGCCAATAACACCGAATATGTGCCGATGGCCCTTCTGCTCATGTGGTGCCTGGTTCCGTTGGGGGCAAGCATCTGGCTGGTGCATGGCGTGGGCGTGCCGTTAACGCTGGGCAGAATCCTTCATGCCGTGGGGCTTTCGCGCAGCACCGGCGTTTCGACCTGGCGATTTCTCGGAATCCTGTTGACATGGATCGCCTATATCGTGGGTATTGTCGCGGTTCTCTGGCTTGTGTTCTTCCCCTCTGTTCCGGCATCCTGACATCGTGACAACGAACAAAAAACAAGACCCGCGCGAAACCCTCGAAGACCTCATCCGCGCCGCCAAGCGCGCGGGCGCGGACGCGGCCGATGCGCTGATCGTGGAAAGCATCGCGTCGAGCGTTTCCTATCGCATGGGAGAACTCGAAGACGTCGAACGCGCGGAATCGGCCGATCTCGGATTGCGCGTGTTCGTGGGGCAGCGCGTGTCCTTCGTCTCCTCGACCGACCTTACCAAGGGCGCGCTCGATGAATTGCCGCAACGCGCTGTGGCGATGGCGCGGCTGGCACCGGAAGACAAGTTCGCTATGCTGGCGCCGAAGGAATTGCTGGCGCAGGATTTTCCGAAGCTCGACATCGAAGATCCGAACGAACCGTCGGCCGATACGCTGATCGCGCGCGCGAAGGATGCGGAGGCCGCCGCGATGGCGGTGCCGGGCGTGACCAATTCGGAAGGCGGCGGGGCGAGCTTCGGACGAAGTGCCGTGACGCTTGCCACCAGCGAAGGATTTTTCGGCTCTTACGCGGGCACCAGCCATAGTGTCGGCGTATCGGTGCTTTCCGGCGAAGGCACCGGAATGGAGCGCGATTACGAAAGCGCAAGCGCGCGGCACTCTTCCGACCTGGATTCCTCCGCCGATATCGGCAAGCGCGCCGGCGAGCGCGCGGTGAAGCGGCTCAATCCGCGCCGCGTGAAATCGCAGAGCGTGCCGGTGGTGTTCGATCCCCGCGTTTCGGCAGGACTGCTGGGGCATTTCGCGGGTGCGATTTCGGGCGCCTCCATCGCGCGCGGCGTGAGCTTTCTGAAGGAGTTCATGGGCAAGCCTGTGTTCGCGCCGGGCATCACGATCATCGACGATCCGCATCGCATTCGCGGGCAACGCTCCAAGCCGTTCGATGGCGAAGGCGTGCGCAACCAGAAGCGCGCGATCATAGAGGACGGCGTGCTGACGACGTGGCTGCTCGATTGTTCGAGCGCCAAGCAATTGGGATTGACCAGCACCGGACACGCGGCGCGCGGAACGGGCGGGCCGCCCTCGCCTTCCACGACCAATTTCTACATGGAAGCGGGAAAGCTTTCGCCGGACGAACTGATGGCCGACATTCGCGAGGGGCTTTACCTCACCGAACTGATGGGCATGGGTGTGAACGGCGTAACGGGCGATTACAGCCGGGGTGCCGCCGGGTTCTGGATCGAGAACGGCAAGATCGCCTATCCGGTTTCGGAGATCACGATTGCGAGCAACTTGAAAGAGATGTTCCGCAACCTCACGCCCGCCAACGATCTCGTCTTCCGTTACGGCACCAATGCGCCGACCCTACGCGTCGAAGGCATGACGATTGCAGGCGCGTGAAGACCTCGCGCTGATCGAAGAGGCCGTTCGCGAGGCAGGGAAGATCGCGCGCTCGTATTTCGGGGGCAGCTACAAGAAATGGGACAAGGGTAAAGGCGATCCCGTCACTGAGGCCGATCTCGCGGTCGACAAATATCTGCGCGAGACGCTCACGGCGGCGCGCCCCGGCTATGGCTGGTTGTCGGAGGAATCCGTCGACGACAGAAAGCGGCTTTCGACCGAATTCACCTTCGTGGTCGACCCGATAGACGGCACAGTTGCGTTCCTGAAAAACCGTCCGCATTTCACCATCTGCGTGGCGCTGGTGCGCGAGCATCTTCCCGTTGTGGGCGTGGTGTTCAATC
>CAZTCU010000220.1:0-5187 GCA_964612235.1 uncultured Rhizobium sp. | reverse complement strand
AAGTCGTTGGCTTCGTGCGCTTTCAGGTGGGCGAGGGCATCGAGAAGACCGATGGCGATTTCACCGACGAAGTGAACAAACTCGCGGGCCGCTAAGACACTTCACGGAGGGCATGAATGACAGGCGTTCCAAAGTACCGCCGGGTCCTCCTGAAAGTCTCCGGCGAAGCCTTGATGGGCGACAGCGGCTACGGCATCGACGTGGCCGTTGTCGACCGCATCGCGGCCGATGTGAAGGATGCCGTGACCGCCGGTAGCCAGGTCTGCATGGTGATCGGCGGCGGCAACATCTTCCGTGGACTCCAGGGCGCCGCGAAAGGCATCGACCGCGCTACCGCCGACTATATGGGTATGCTCGCAACGGTGATGAACGCGCTCGCCATGCAGGCAACGCTGGAACGGATGGAAGTGCCTGCCCGCGTGCAGTCCGCCATTCCCATGTCGACCGTCTGCGAACCCTATATCCGCCGTCGCGCCATTCGCCATATGGAGAAGGGCCGGGTTGTGATCTTCGCCGCGGGGACCGGCAATCCGTTCTTCACCACCGACACGGCGGCGGCGTTGCGTGCTGCCGAGATGAACTGCAACGCGATGCTCAAGGGCACGCAGGTCGATGGTGTTTACAGCGCCGATCCGAAAAAGGTCGCCAACGCCCAGCGTTACGAATCTTTGAGCTATCACGAGGTCTTATCCCGCGATCTTCAGGTAATGGATGCAAGCGCGGTGAGCCTTTCCCGCGAGAACCGCATCCCCATCATCGTCTTTTCCATCCACGATCGGGGCGCGCTCGCCGCCGTCCTGCGCGGCGAAGGCCGCTCGACCATCATCGAAGAACGGGCCGCGTTGAGCTAATCTTCGGCCTAACAAATCAGGGGTTTGCCATGGCAGCCGGATACGACAAGGAAGATCTCAACCGCCGCATGAACGGCGCGGTCGCGACCGTCAAAGGCGAGTTTTCGGGCCTCAGGACCGGCCGGGCCAGCCCCGCGCTGGTCGAACCGGTGACGGTCGATGCTTATGGCAGCCAGCTTCCCATCAACCAGGTGGGCAATATCTCGACCCCAGAACCCCGGCTCCTGACTATTCAGGTCTGGGACAAGGGGCTTGTGAAGGCGGTCGACAAGGCCATCCGTGACGCCGGCCTTGGCCTGAACCCACAGGTGGACGGCCAGCTTTTGCGCATTCCGGTGCCGGAACTCAACGAAGAGCGCCGCCGTGAACTGGCCAAATTGGCCCACAAATATGCCGAAGCCGCCCGCGTGGCGGTGCGCAACGTCCGGCGGGATGGAATGGACCTGCTCAAGAAGCTCGAGAAGGATCACAAGATCGGCCAAGACGAGCACCACACGCTGGGCGACGAGCTGCAGAAGCTCACCGACGCGCATATCAAGGACATCGACTCCGCGCTGCAGGCCAAAGAACAGGAAATCATGCAGGTTTAGTCTGTGAAAGGGCGGGGGCGATCAGTAGGGTTGCGTAAATGACAGTCATGACTCGCCCGTCGGGGAGCCTTCCCCAGCACGTCGCCATCATCATGGACGGCAATGGCCGCTGGGCGCAGCGACGCCGCTTGCCGCGGCAGGCCGGTCATGTGGCGGGTGTGTCCGCCGTGCGCGACGTGGTGCGCGCCGCCAGCGAAGTGGGCTTGTCCAATCTAACGCTCTACGCATTTTCCTCTGAGAACTGGAAGCGCCCAAAGCTTGAGGTCAACCACCTCATGGGATTGTTCCGGCTCTACTTCCGCGACGATCTCCAGGATCTTGTCGATCGCAACGTGCGTATCCGCGTCATCGGCTCGCGCGATCGCGTTGCTCGCGACATTCGCACAATGATCGAGGAAGCCGAAAGTGCGACGCTGCGCAACACCGGTCTCAATCTCACGCTTGCTTTCGATTACGGCGCTCAGGAAGAGATTTGCGCGGCGGCTCGCGAACTGGCGCGCGCGGCACTCGAAGGCCGTCTAAATCCGGAAGCGATCACGCCCGAACTGTTTTCGACCCGGCTTTTCACCAACGATCTGCCCGAGCCGGATCTCATCATCCGCACCAGCGGCGAACATCGCCTCAGCAACTTTTTGCTTTGGCAATCTGCCTACGCCGAGCTTTTGTTTGTGGACACGCTGTGGCCCGATTTCAGCGGCAAGGAATTCACCGGCGCGCTGGAACAGTTCGCCCAGCGTGATCGCCGCTTCGGTGCCGTCGCATCGGATGCGGTTGCTTGAACAACGTGCCCGAGACATCGCCGACCGGACCACTCGCGACGAAAGAAAGCGGGCGCAAACCGCTCAAGTTCTCGCGCGGCTGGATCACACGCCCCGTGTTTGGAGTTCTGCTCGCCGCCATAGCCATCGGTGCGCTTTATAAAGGCGGTTTCTATTTCGCGTTGTTCATCGCGGTCGTCATCATCACCGCGGCGCGCGAGTGGCACCGGATGATTGCTGAGGGGAGATTCACGGAAGAATTCCTCGTCACCAGCCTTGTCGTCATCGTCGGCGTGTGTACGGAAGTGGCGGCTCCCGGCACGATCTGGCCGTGGGCGATCATCGCCCTGGGTGCCATCGTCAGTTTCGCGCTGGCATCGCTCCGCAATCGGCTCGCGTTCTGGGAGGCAGGAGGTGTGCTCTATCTCGGTATCCCCGCACTCTCCGTCGTCATGCTCCGCATCCTGCCGGCAGGCGGTTTCCGGCTGCTCCTGACCTTCTTCATTTCGATCTGGGCCACCGATACCGGTGCCTTGATCTTCGGGAACCTCATCGGGGGCCCGAAATTGTGGCCCGCCCTGTCGCCAAACAAGACTTGGGCGGGCTTTTTTGGGGGTATACTGCTTGCCGCGATTGCCGGTGGCGTTGCCTTCGCCATCATGCAATTGGGGGCAGGGCGGGGCGCATTGTTTGCCGCGTCAGTGGGAGTGATCGCGCATATGGGTGATTTGTTCGAATCCTGGGCCAAGCGGAGTTTCCGCATCAAGAACAGCGGCGGTTTGATTCCCGGTCACGGCGGTGTGCTGGATCGCGTCGACTCCACGCTGCTCGCAGCGCCGGCTCTTGCTGTCGTCGTGCTGCTGGCTGGCATCAATCCGGTGGTGCTGCCATGAAAGCGATTGCAGGCAAGTCCAACGGAGCGCTCCCCGACCTCAGTCCAGTGCTGCAGCGCCGGGTAACCGTCCTCGGTTCCACCGGATCGATCGGTGTAAGCACACTCGATGTGATCGCACACGCGCGCAAGGCATACGGCGCGGATGCGATGCCCGTTGAAGCGCTCACCGCGCAAGCCAATGTCGAACTGCTGGCCAAACAGGCGCGCGAGATCAAGCCGAAGATCGCCGTCATCGGCGATCCGGCGTTGCACGCACAACTGAAATCCGCTCTCGCCGGAACCGGCATCGAGACCGCGGCCGGACGCGAAGCCGTCGTTGCGGCAGGCGCCCGCCCGTCGGAATTCGTGATGGTCGCCATCGTCGGCGCCGCCGCCATCGAACCCGCCCTCGAAGCCATTCGCCGTGGTGCGGTCGTCGCACTCGCGAACAAGGAATGTGTCGTCGCTGCTGGTGCTGTATTCCGCGAAACGCTGGAGAAGTCGGGCGCCTCGGTGATCCCCGTCGATTCCGAACACAACGCAATCTTCCAGGTGCTTCATGGCGGCGACGCGGGCGAAGTCGAATTGGCGACGCTCACCGCATCCGGCGGTCCGTTCCGCGAATGGACGACCGAACGCATGCGCGACGTCACGCCCGAACAGGCGGTTGCCCATCCCGTCTGGTCGATGGGCAAGAAGAATTCGCTCGATAGCGCCAGCCTGATGAACAAGGGCCTCGAATTGATCGAGGCGCACTATCTGTTCGCGCTTCCCGCCGAACGTTTAAGCGTTGTCATCCATCCGCAATCCATCGTCCATTGCATGGTGTCCTATCAGGACGGAACCACGCTCGCACATCTGTCCGCTCCAGACATGCGCACGCCCATCGCGCACGCGCTGGGCCATCCGCGGCGGATTGCCTCTCCGTCGCGTCGTCTCGACTTGGCGGCCATGGGGCCCTTGAGCTTTTTTGCCCCGGATTCCGGGCGTTTTCCGTGCCTTAGGCTGGCAACCGATTGCTTGCGCACGGGCGGGCTCGCCCCTACCATCCTTAACGCCGCAAACGAGATCGCGGTGGAGGCTTTTCTGGATCGCCGCATCGGGTTTCTCGACATTCCGCGCGTCGTCGAAGCAGCGCTGGAAACGGGGGAGACGAGGTTGTCGAACCTTCTGCCATCCGATCTCTCGGCGGTACTGGCCACGGACAACGAAGCCCGCCAATGGGCCAACGACGTGTGCCGGACGATAAGAAACTAGAGCTTCGGGAGAAGCGCGAGGAAGGCGTATGACAGCGTTGCATGATTTTCTCGCGTGGCTGCCGAGTGGCTTGCCCGCCTATATCTTCCTCATCACCGTCGTCGTCTTCTTTCACGAGCTTGGCCATTTCATGGTCGCGCGCTGGTGCGGCGTGGCGGTTGAGACATTCTCCATCGGTTTCGGCCCGGAAATCGTCGGCTGGAACGACAAGCACGGCACGCGCTGGAAGATCTCGTGGATTCCGTTCGGCGGCTACGTCAAATTTCTCGGCGATATCGGCGCGGCCAGCACGCCCGACCACGATCTCCTGGAAGAATTGCCCGAAGACGAACGTACTCGCGCCTTTCCGCTGAAACCGCTTTGGCAACGCGCGGCCATCGTCGCCGCCGGACCTTTCGCAAATTTCATGTTGGCCATCGTGATCTTCACCGCGATGTTCATGATCTTCGGTCAGAATTACAACGAGCCGGTTGTCGATGGCGTTCAGCCGGGAAGCGCGGCTGCCGCAGCCGGCATCCGGAAGGGCGACATCGTCCGTTCGGTCAACGGTACCGCGATCCACGATTTCAGCGAGATCAAACAGATCGTCACGCTCAGCACCGGCGAAGCTCTGACGATCGATCTGGAACGCGCCGGCAAGCCCATCTCCGTGAAGGCCGTGCCGAAGATTACGACAATGAAAGATCCTTTCGGCGGCGAGAACCGGATGATGGCGTTGGGCATCACCAACGACCTGAGACCCGGTCGAATCAGCCATGTCCGTTTTGGGCCGGTCGACGCCGTCGGCGCTGCTTGCGAGCAGACCTGGCTGATCGTCAAAAGCACCTTCGTCTATATGTGGCAGATGAGCACAGGTT
>CAZTCU010000219.1:0-5212 GCA_964612235.1 uncultured Rhizobium sp. | reverse complement strand
TATGACGAATATTTCGCGGTGCTGGACCTGCCTGCCGAGTTTTATTTGCAGACCGTGCAGCGCGTTTTCCAGGAACATCACCTTGCGCGCGGGGTTTTCGAATGGCGCGGCAACCGCATCGACGTCGGCGCGATCAAGAAGGTGGCGCTGCTGACCATCGAAGGCGAGAAGGACGATATCTGCGCGCCGGGGCAAACGGTGGCGGCGCACGATCTCTGCACCGGCATCAAGCCGCACAAGAAGCACCATCATCTGCAGCCGGGCGTCGGCCATTATGGCGTGTTCTCCGGCACGAAATGGCAGCGGCAGATCTATCCGCTGGTGCGCGACACCATCCGCATGAACGATTAGGGCCGATCTCACGCGCACTGTCTTCGTTGCGCGGCCCCACCCGCCGCGCTGTCGCGCGTCGACCTCCCCGCGTAGGGGGAGGTAAGTGATAGGCGATAACCCTCCAAACAAAAACGGCGCTCCCATCGGAGCGCCGCTTTCACTTCAATTACCGTTGCGACGGTTTCGCTTGTCGTCCTGATCCGGCTTTTTATCGTCCGGCTTGTTAGGTGCGGGACGTGCTGCGGGTCTTGCAGGCACTTGCACCGCCGGCCGTGTGACGGGCGCCGGTTTCGTTACCGGCACCGCCGGTTTGGTTGCCGGTGGCGTGATGGCCGGACGGGTTGGCGCGGGTCTGACAACCGGCCGGTTTGGCGTCGGCATCGGACGCGTGACCGGCGGCACAGGTTTGACCGGAGCCGGAAGCGTCACGGGCTTTTCGGGACGCGGTGGTCTTCCGGGTTGGCCGGGCCTGCCGGGGATTCCGGGCTTGGGCGGTTGGATTACCGGCTTGCCCGGCAACGGACGCGGCGGTTTCGGTTTCAGTATCGGTTTGGTCGTCGGCGGACGGTTGGGGCGATTGGGATGACCGGGCCTTTGCGGACGCGGTTTCCATTGCCAATGCGTGCCCGGCTTCGTGCCGCCGGAGATGATGAGATAATGGCGGCGCCAATCCGGGCGAACGGGCGTGAAGATCGAATTGATGATCCCGACGCTGACGCCGAAGAAGAAACCGTTGACCAGCGCATACCCGGCCGGACGGTAACGGGGCGGCGGCTCCCAGTAATAAGGCGGCCGGTTCGGCCACCACCATCTGCCGTAGACGATGTTGGGATCGTAATAGGGAATATAATAGTAGTTATCCCGCGTCGACGTGATGACGATGATGTTGGGCCGGATATCGACGATCTGCTGGTTGTTGCTTCTGAGATAACCTGCTCGTTCCGCACGCAAGCGCAGGCGTTGAACGGTCTGCATCACGGCGGCTTGCTGATAAAGGAATGCATAGCCCAGCGCATCCGTCCATTCGGGCTGATCGTCCAGCATCACCAATATCGACCGAAACTGCGCCAGCGATTTCACGCTGTCGTCCCACGGCATCGCCGAAACCTGGTTGGCGAGCAATGCGCTGGAATCCTGCAGTGACGGATAGCGATCGAGATAACGTCGCGCCTCGGCGACGTCATCCGGATAGGTTGAAGCGATCAGGACCTGGGTGAGCAATTCATCCGGGTACAGAGCAATCGGCGCGAGCATCGCGTCGAGGTCTTCCTGGCTGTAACCGGATTGCGCGGATGCGGCGGATAACGAAAAGCCGAAAACGAAAACAACGAATGCAAAAATGGAAAGGATGGGTTTCTTCACGGTTTCCCCCAATGAAGTACGCATCGAATAGCAAAGGGTAGCACAACCTCCGAATGCGGCAGGAAGAAGATGGAACCCGGCAATAGGCATATAAACCTTTAAATCACGCACGAATCGAATTATTTTGAACTTACCTATAGGGCACCCTTGCATAGTACGAACTTGATGCTAGATTGAAGTTCGTAATAGCAAGGGAGACGGGAGCCGCGCGTGGAAGAAACTGTCTATACGCGCAAATTCCGTAAGGAACTGATGGCCGGGCTATCCTCGCTCGTCCTCCTGGCGGTGCTCGCCCGCGCCGAACGGGAGATGTACGGGTACGAAATCGCCAAAGCCGTGAAGGCCGAAGGCGAAGGCGGATTGATCTTCAAGCAGGGGGCGATCTACCCCGTCCTGAGATCCCTCAACACGCTGGGGTTGTTGGACAGCCGGGTCGAGGCGTCCGCCTTCGGGCCGCCGCGCCGCTACTACTCGATCACAGACGAAGGACGAAAAGCACTCGCCGACTGGCAGGGCGCCTGGCGCGACATGCGCGAATTCGTCGACGAAGCCCTCGTGGCCCAGGGAGCCGGATATGAACACAGGCCGACAGCCTGAAACTGTCCGCGAATATCTCGACGCGCTGCAGATCGCGCTGAAGGGCTGCCCACCTGCCCTCATCCGCGACGCGCTCACCGACGCCGAAGAGCATTTGCGCAACGAGATCATCCAGCACCCCGCGCAAAGCGAGCGCGAAGTGCTGATGGATGTCATCGAGACATATGGATCACCGGAGGAAGTCGCAGAGACTTATCAGACGATGGAAGCTGCATGGTCGGGACCGTTTCCCAAAGCCGAAGAACCGCCTGTCCGCAAGCCCGGATTCTTCTCCATCGTTTCGGACCCGCGCGCGTATAGCGCCCTTGTTTACATGCTTTTATCGCTTGCAACGGGGATCTTCTATTTCGTGTGGACGATCACCGGCCTTTCGCTTTCCGTGGGCCTTTTCGTCCTTATCATCGGCATTCCCTTTGCGCTTCTTTTCATCGGCTCGGAGCGCGTCATCGCCCATGTCGAAGGCCGGATCGTGGAAACGCTGCTCGGCGTGCGCATGCCGCGGCGGCTGCCGATACAGTTTCCGGAGTACCGCACCTTCCTTTCGCGGATCGGCGATGCGTTGAGCGATGTGCGCACGTGGTCGTCGATGTTCTATCTGTTGCTGATGCTGCCGCTGGGGATCGTCTATTTCGTCATCGCGGTGGTCGGCATATTCCTGTCGCTTGGCGTCACGGCGATGTCGCTGTTCTCGCTGCTGACGAACGAGTCCCACATCCAGCTCGACGCGGCGCCCGTGCTGGAGCACATCCTGCACACCGCGCCCGGCCTCATTGTGCTGGCGCTGATGGGCGGGCTGCTTTTCTTCTGCGTGCTGCACCTGGCCAAGATCATCGGCTACCTGCACGGCAAGCTGGCGGAGGTCCTGCTCGTTCGTCTCTAGGGGGGCGTCTCTGAGGGGATGCTGGGACAGAACGACGCTCCGGCCGCGGGTCCGAAAAGGCCCGCGGCCGCTCTTTTACTGAACCAAATGTTAACAGGGAGGCTCCGATTCGTCCTTTCGGACCAAGGGCTTCCAATGTTAATTCGATGTAAAAGGTTGACGGCGCACCTATGAGTTTGTCTTACTGCGCGCGCCGGTTCGCCGGTTGTCGCACAGGGCTGGGGTCGGCGGGCTTCCGTTGGCGCCGAAACGCTTAGGGAGCCGGCGTGATCCGACGCACTTCAACGCAACTCATCGCGCGTTTTGAAGGCCTTCGCCGTTCGGCCAGCGGCGCTGCGATTGCCCTTGCCTCTCCCGATGCCCGCTGGGCGCTGGTTTCAACATCCGTGACCGCAATGGTCGCCGGTGCCGTGGCGTGGCTTGCCGCGGGCGCGATGCCGCCGGGATTGCTGCGCGACACCAGCCGCGACCGCGCGCTGATGCCTTACCAATTGTTTTTGCAGCTCGCGAAATCCGGTGACGTCTCGTATGCCTCTCTTGCGCCGACTTTCGTGCCGGGCAGCACCAAGATTCCCAAACATCCCGCCGCCGTCGATGCCGCGTTGACCGCCGAAGACGGCAGCAGCTCTTCCGGCGTGGAAACCCACACCATCACGCTCGAACAGGGCGACACGTTGATGGGGGCGCTGGAAGAAGCCGGTGTCAGCGCCAATGAAGCACAAGCCGTGATCGCCGCGCTGTCGAAAGCTTATGACCCGCGCGCCATCCATTCGGGCCAGAGCTTCGATCTTACATTCGCGGCGCCCCCGCCTTCGACCGAAACGCCTTCGGTCATCACCATTACGCTGCCCGACGATGCCGTCAGCGGCAACGACATGGCCGATGTCGACGAAAGCCAGGTGGAGCCGGTGTCCGAAGCGCCGGGCAAGCTGCTGTCGCTGCTGTTCTCGCCGTCGGTCGATCACGACATCACGGTGACGCGCACGGCATCCAACACATTTGTCGTCGGCGATGCGCAGAAGGTTCTGCACGCGAAGATGCACCACGCGGGCGCCAAGATCGACTCCAGCCTCTATCTCTCGGCGATGCGCGCGGGCATTCCGGCAGAAGTCGTGGTCGAGATGATCCACATGTTCTCGTATGAGATCGACTTCCAGCGCGACCTGCAGCCGGGCGACTCCTTCGAGGTTTTGTATAACTACTACTACACGGCCGACGGACAGCCCGCGAAACAGGGCGACATCAGCTATGCCGCGCTACACACCGGCGGCCGCACGATCGCGCTCTATCGCCACCAGTTCAACGGACAGCCCGCCGATTACTTCGACGCGCGCGGCCAGAGCGCCAAGAGCTTCCTGATGAAGACGCCGGTCGACGGTGCGCGGATTTCGTCCGGCTTCGGCATGCGCTTCCATCCGGTGCTGGGATACAGCCGCATGCACAAGGGCATCGACTTCGCCGTGCCCGACGGCACGCCGGTGATGGCCGCAGGTTCCGGCACGGTGCAGATCGCCGGCAAGGTGAACGGCTACGGGAATTTCGTGCTGCTCAACAACGGCAACGGCTATTCCACCGCTTACGGACACTTGTCGCGCTTTGCGGCCGGCATCCACAAAGGTTCGCGCGTGCGTCAGGGCCAGGTGATCGCCTATAGCGGCCACACGGGACTCGCGACCGGACCGCACCTGCATTACGAAATCCGCATCGCAAATCACCAGGTCAATCCGAAGTCGGTGAAGCTGGCGTCCGGCCGCAGGCTGGACGGCTCAGAGATGCGCATCTTCCAGAACGAGCGCCTTCACACGGATCTGCAGCTTGCAGCGATGCCGCTGGAGACGAAGGTGGCGGACGCAGCGGGCGATCTGCGGCAGGGCAAGTAACGCTCGCTTAATGCACCGACTTTGACGGCGCACGATCGATCACGATGTCGTCGGATGCGGCGAATTCCTGGCCGTTGATGGACAGGCCCGCTTTGCCGACGCTGACCTTCACCTTTGCGCCGTCCGCTATCTTGCCTTCGAGCAGCAACTGCGCGAGCGG
>CAZTCU010000218.1:0-5220 GCA_964612235.1 uncultured Rhizobium sp. | reverse complement strand
CTTGAAACGTATTTCATTGTGGACTATATTACCTGTCTGAAGCAAATTTGGGATACGAAGTCCTATAAACGTAGCGGAAGCCAGCGACGGCCGGCCGTCCTCTGCAGACGACGCGAGTGACAAATACAGGGTAGGGGGCCAACTCGTGTGCGCCCGTTTGGGGCGGGGCCTGGCGATCCCGCTTCATGAAACCCGCGCAGGAATAGCAAAGGTGCGGAAGGCAGCGACGCGTGATGGCGGCCGGCTTCTCCGCCTGCCGTAGCTTTCGGCAAAAGGCGGGGCCCGCGAGGGTTCTCGCCTTTTTGCTTTGAAAGCGAAATTTTTCTCCCAACCAACTCCGAATGTCACCCGCCCCATCCGTTTCATGGGGTGAGGACGTAACATCGACCCTCGAACCGCAGGGGAGCGCTCAAGGGGGATGACCGAGGCACCGGACAAAGGCCGCGAAGATGCCGAACCGCCGGGTCCGGCCGTGGCCATGACTGCGCCGCAAGTCGATGCGTGGTTCGTCCGCGAAATCCTGCCGCTTGAAGCGGCGCTGATGCACTTCCTGCTTCGCAGCCGGCGAAGCTCAAGCGAGGCCGACGATCTTCGGCAAGAGGTTTACGTGCGCGTGTATGAAGCCGCCAGACAGAAGATCCCGCATCCGGCAAAGCCGTTCCTCTTCGCCGTGGCGCGCAATCTGCTCGTCGATCGTGTGCGCCACGAACAGGTGGTGGCGATCGAAACGGTGGCCGACGTCGACACCTTGGCCGTCGCGGTCGACGAACCCGGCCCGGACCGCAGCGTGATCGCGCGCCAGGAATTGCGCCGCCTCGAAGCGGCCATCGCGCGCTTGCCGCGCCGCTGCCGCCAGGTGGTGGTGTTGAGCCGCATCGAAGGCCTGTCGCGCCGCGAGATCGCCGCGCGCCTTGGCATCGGCGAGGCAACCGTTTCCACACACCTGACCGAAGGCATGTATCAGCTCGCGAAACTTCTCTACGGCGAACCCGACACGCAGGGAGGAAAGCCATGAGCCCTGCCGGCGAACGCATGGTGCTTCCCAGCGCGAAAGAGATCGATCTGCGCGCCGCCGAATGGCTGGAACGCCGCCACCGCGAAGATTGGAACGAAGCCGATCAGGCGGCGCTCGATGCATGGTGCGCGGAATCCTCCGCCCATCGCATCGCCTATATCCGCGTCGAAGCCGCATGGACGCGCGCCCATCGCTTGGGCGCGCTGCGCCGCCCGCAAAATCGCGGTGGCGTGCTTGGTGCGGCAAGCCGGCTGCCATTGCTCGCCAAGATCGCAGCGGCCGTCGCCGTGTTGTCTGCGGCGGGCGCGGGTTCGGCGATCTATTTCAAGGCGCCACCGCAAAAGGTTTATGCAACCGCCATCGGCGAACGCAAAACGCTTGCTTTGAGCGACGGCTCCAAGGTCGAGATGAACACCGACACGGTGTTGCGCATGGTGGCCGATGGCAGCGGCCGCACCGTCTGGCTGGAAAAGGGCGAAGCCTATTTCCAGGTCCGCCACGACAGCGCCCATCCATTCACGGTGATGGCCGGCGGCCACCGCGTCACCGATCTCGGCACCAAATTCCTCGTGCGCACCGATGCACAGAAGCTTCAAGTATCGCTGGTCGAAGGCAGCATCCGCTTCGATGCGCCGGATGGCCGGATGCGCGAGCCGCTTCTTCTGTCGCCCGGCGATTCGGTAACGGCCAAAGAAAACACCATCGTCGTCACGCGCAATTCCGAGCGCGAACTCGCGAAGGATCTCGGCTGGCGGCGCGGCGTGCTGGTGTTCGACAACACCACGCTTGCCGACGCGGCGGCCGAATTCAACCGCTACAACCGCGAAAAGATCGTGATCGCCGATCCGGGCGTGGCCCAACTGCGCATCGACGGCACGTTCCCGAACGAAAACCTCGCGGTGTTCGCGCGTGCCGCGCAACAATTGTTCGAACTGCACATCGTCGAGCGCAACGGCAAGACGGTGATTTCAAAGTGATGACCATGATTGGGGGGAAGATGACCAGTTTCAAACGCCTGCTTCTGACGAGCGCGTGCGCCGCGATCACCGCGGCACCCGCCGCCGCCATGCAATTCGATATTCCCGGCGGCGATCTCAAGACGGCGCTCGACGTCTATGCCAAGCAGGCGGGTGTATCCCTGATCGTATCGGCGGAAGCGGTGCGCGGTGCCAAGACAAGCGGCATCAAGGCCGACACATCGGCGGACGCAGCCCTCTCGCGCATCCTTTCGGGCACGGGCTTCACCACGCGCAAGGATTCCGGCGCGGTCGTAGTGATGCATAACCAGTCTTCCGCCAACGAAGAACCCGTGACGCTGCAACTCGCGCAAGCGACATCCGGTTCGCGACAATCGGTCGAGACCGTGACGGTCACCTCGTCGAAACTCGGCAATGCGGATGTGCAGAGCGTTCCGATCGCGATTACCGCGCTGAGCCAGGAACAGCTCACCTCGCAACAGATCGCAGGCGGACCCGACCTCATCAAATCCGTCCCGAACCTGACCTTCACCAAGACGAACTTCACCGGCTACAGCATCCAGATTCGCGGCATCGGCACGCAAGCCATTTCCGTCACCACCGATCCCGCTGTGGCAGTCGCCTTCAACGACACGCCTTTTATCCGCAACCACTTCTTCGAACAGGAATTCTTCGACGTTTCCCAAGTTGAGGTGTTGCGCGGTCCGCAAGGCACGCTTTACGGCCGCAATGCAACCGCCGGTGTCGTGAACGTCGTCTCCGCCAAGCCGACGGATCGTTACGAAGCCATGGCTTCGGTGGAAGTGGGCAACTACAACCAGCGCCGTCTCGAAGGAATGCTCAATATTCCGGTCATCGGCGACAAGCTGGATATCCGTGCCGCCGGCGAATGGACCAAGCGCGACGGTTACGCCTACAACGAAACGACCGGTCAGCATATCGACGGACGCAATCTTTGGTCGAGCCGTCTGTCCATTGCACTCAAGCCGATCGAACAGTTGAGCGCCAATCTCGTCTGGGAACATTTCGACGAAAAAGACGATCGCGCGCGTTCCACCAAACAGCTTTGCAAAAAAGACCCCGGTCCCGATAGCGTTGACGGTCTCGATCTCGACACTTTCGCCTCGCCCGGCAATTCGCCCAATCCGGGCTTCTACAAAGCGTGGTTGAGCCAGGGTTGCCTGCCGACCTCTATGTATTCGCCCGAGGCGTTCCAGACGCCGAACGGCCAGTCCATTCCCTTCGTGGCTGCCGGCCAGTTCTTCTTCAATGGTTTCGCGTTCGGCGGCGGCGCCGACGGCGGTTTTGCGTTGCGCGCCGTGGACCCCTATGCGTCGGTGACACAATCGCGCGATTTGCGGGTTGTGCAATCCGAGATCGATCCCACCTACAGGGCAAAGAGCGACATCATCGAGTTGAACGTGGATTTCGCGGTGACGCCCGAACTCACGCTCACCTCGCAGAGCGGATACAACAAAGACCAACTCCGCTCGACCGAGGATTTCAACCGCTTCAATACGACGAAAGGGCTGTTCGCGCTGGCGGGTCCCGGCGAATTCGACATTCCCCCGCCCGCGCCCGGCGGCGTCTATTGCGATCCACAGCTCGGCTGCTCAAGCTCGATGGTCGGCATGGACCTTTCGCAGGAACGCGCCTGGCAGTTCAATCAGGAATTCAGACTCGCTTCCAACTTCAGCGGGCCGCTTAATTTCAATATCGGCGGCAACTACATGCATTATCAGACGGTCGAAGACTATTATGTTTTCTTCAACCTGATCACGCTTGAAGAGCAGCTTGCCAACGAATCCGGTCCCGGCGATTACACCAACTGCTACCAGCCTTTCCCGCGCAGGGGGCAGCCGGTTGCGCCCGTTCCCTATTACCAGGATCTGCTCGGCACCGGAACGCCGTCTGCTTTTCCCTCGGTCTTCGGTTGCACCGGCGATCCGGGTGCCGGAAACGGATTCCCCGGCACGTATATCGACCCGCATCCGATCGATCAGATCGACGGGCTGGGCCACAATTATTTCCGCAGCCAGAATCCCTATCGCCTGAATTCCATCGCAGGTTTCGGCGAGGCGTATTATCAGATGACGCCGGACGTGAAACTGACCGCCGGTGTGCGCTGGACGGACGACAGCAAGCGTTTCGATAACATTCCGAGTTGGGTCTTCCTGATGGGCGGCGGTTACCTCACGCAAGGGATCGTCGATCAGGAATGGCGCGAGGTGACGGGGCGCTTCAACGTCAACTGGACGCCGAAGCTCGATTTCACCGAGCAGACATTGGTCTATGCCTCTTACGCACGCGGCTACAAAGGCGGCGGCGCCAATCCGCCGGGGCCGGAAGCCGATGCGTTCTCCGCGCAATCTTTCGCGACCCACCCGCCGACCTTCGCGCCGGAATTCGTCAACGCCTTCGAACTCGGCACCAAGAATTCGCTGCTCGACGGCTCGCTGACCCTGAACGGCGACGTGTTCTATTACGACTACAAGGGCTACCAGATCTCGCAGATCGTGGACCGCACCTCGGTCAATCTCAACGTCGACGCAACCGTGAAAGGCGTTGAAATCGAATCCACCTGGGAGCCGCTGCCCGGCCTGCGCTTCAATCTTTCCGGCGGATATGAAGCAAGCTCGGTGAACGATGGCCAATCCGCGGTCGACCTGATCGACCGCACGGCGGGCCATTCCGATTGGATGGTGGTGAAGCCCTATATCGCGTCCACCTCCAACTGTGTCTTCCCGGCCTCCGTGGTGCGCCAGATCATCGAAAACAATCCGGTCGATCCCGGCGTGACTGCAGTGTTCAATCCGCTCGTGCTGGCCTGCGATGTGGCCTATGGCGGCGGCGCGGGGTTGTTCGGCACGGCCTACACGCCGGACCTCACGGCCTTCGGCGTGACGGGCTTCGATCCCGCCAACTCGCCCAACAACGGCGCGGGCTTCTCGAAAGACCTGGGCGGCAACGATCTGCCGAACACCCCGCACGTCACGCTGTCGCTCGGCGCTCAATATTCGATGCCGTTGAGCGAGGATTGGGCCGGCACCTTGCGCGGTGACTTCTATGCGCAGACGGCCTCATGGGCGCGCGTGTTCAACGACGATCCCTATGACCGCATCCACGGCTACACCAACATGAACTTCGCCCTGATCTTCACCAATCAGGACGGTTGGCAGGCGATGGCCTATGTGAAGAACGTGCTGGACACCACCGCGATCACCGGCG
>CAZTCU010000217.1:3643-5227 GCA_964612235.1 uncultured Rhizobium sp. | reverse complement strand
CGACGCTTCCCTTCACCATCGCGCTCGCCGAAAAAGGCCCCGAAGCCGCGATGAAGGCCAATCCGCATCTCATGGCCGGGTTGAACGTCTACGGTGGCACGCTGACCTACAAAGCGGTGGCCGACGCGCAGAAGCTGCCGTTCAAGAGTGCGGCCGACGTTTTAGGCACCTGACCGAACCGATTTGACGGTTTGACAATCCATAACTCGCAAGTTATGGATTGAGTATGAGAGCCACCGCCGACGAAATCTTCCTGTCCCTCGGCGATCCCACGCGCCGGGCGATCTACGAGCGCTTGTGCCGCAAGGGCGAGCAAACCGTCTGGATGCTCACCGAACACGCCGGCGTCTCGCAGCCTGCCGTATCCAAACATCTGGGCGTGCTGAAACAATCCGGCCTCGTGCGCGACCGCCGCGAGGGCCGGCAAACCCATTACAGCGCCAATCCGAAAGGGCTGGCACCGCTCATCGATTGGATGAGCGTCTACACCGCATTCTGGCGGGAAAAAATCGACGCCCTCGAAGACCTGCTCAACAGGATGGATCAATGAACACCGAAACAAAATCCGTCGTCATCGAACGCGATCTCGCCCATCCGCCGGAAAAGATCTGGCGCGCGCTCACCCAACCGCACCTGATCGCGGAATGGCTGATGCAGAACGATTTCAAGCCCGCCATGGGGCACCGCTTCAATCTGCGCACGCAAGCCTATGGCGATTGGAACGGCGTCATCGATTGCGAGGTCCTCGCCATCGAGCCGAACAAGACGCTCTCCTACACATGGGAGTCCGGCAACGGGCCGTTGCGCGTGACGACCGTGGTGACCTGGACACTCACGCCGACCGACACCGGCACCCATCTGCGCATGGAACAATCCGGCTTCCGCTCCGATCAGCCGCAGAACTACGCGGGCGCCAAATATGGCTGGCAGAATTTCCTTGCGAAGCTTGAACAGGTTTTGGCGCAAGCCTGATCTTCAAAGGATCTCTCATGAACTGGAACATCTGGATACGGCAAACCCACCGCTGGCTGTCCATCCTCTTCACGCTGACGGTCATCGCCAACTTCACAGCCATGGCGATGGGAAAGCCGCCCATGTGGCTTGTCTATTCGCCGCTGCCGTTTCTTTTCCTGCTTTTGTTCACCGGCCTTTATATGTTCGTATTGCCGTATGTTGCCGGGAGAAGCCGCGCATGAAGAAGACCGCGCCAGCCAAAACCAAATCGCCCTCCAAGCAAATCGACGCGCGGATCAAGGAACTCGATGACTGGCGCGGCAAGACGCTTGCCCACATCCGCAAACTCATCAGGCAAGCCGATCCCGACGTTGTCGAGGAGTGGAAATGGCGCGGCGTTCCGGTGTGGGAGCATGACGGGATCATCTGCACCGGTGAAACCTACAAGACCGTCGTGAAGATGACCTTCGCCAAAGGCGCGTCGCTTGCCGATCCGTCGAAGCTCTTCAACTCCAGCCTCGAAGGCAACACGCGCCGCGCCATCGACATCGGCGAAGGCGAGAAGATCAACGAAAAGGCGTTGAAGGCGCTGATCCGCGAAGCCGTGACGTTGAACACGTCCAAAGCCAA
>CAZTCU010000217.1:0-3543 GCA_964612235.1 uncultured Rhizobium sp. | reverse complement strand
ACCTCCCCGCAAGGGGGAGGTGAGTGGCAGTTAAGCCAACGCCCCGCCGTCGATCACGAATGTCTGCCCCGTCGTGAACGCGCCCGCTTTGGAAGCGAGGAACACCGCGGCCCCCGCGATCTCGTCCGGCTCGCCGATACGGCGCAGCGCCGCACCCGCCGTCGAACGCTTCAGCGTCTCGGGGTTCTCCCAAAGCGCGCGCGCGAAATCGGTCTTGATCAATCCCGGCGCGATGCAATTGGCGCGGATGCCGTATTGCCCATATTCCACCGCCAGGTTGCGCGCGAGCTGCATGTCCGCCGCCTTGGAAATGCAATAGGCCCCGATCACGGGCGAACCGCGCAAGCCGCCGATGGACGACACGATGACGATGGAACCGTCCTTGCGTTCCACCATCTCCGGCAACACCATCTGGCACAGCCAGTGGTTCGATCGCACATTCGCCGCCATGATCTTGTCGAACGCATCGTCCGGCATGCCCGACATCGGCCCGTAATAGGGATTGAGGGCGGCGTTGCAGACGAGCACGTCGATCTTGCCGAATGTCTTGCGCGTCTCGTCGACCAGCGCCTGCAACTGTTCCTTGTAATTGATGTTGCAGGGAATGGCGGCAGCCACCTTCTTCCCCTTGCCGTATTTGGCGTTGATGTCGCCCGCCACCTTCTCGCAGGCGTCGGCCTTGCGGCTCGACACCACGACATTGGCGCCGTGTTCGGCGAGCCGATGCACGATGGCTTCGCCGATGCCCTTGGTGGAACCGGTGACGAGGCAGGTTTTTCCGGTCAGATCGAAAAGCGTCATGGGTATTCTCCGCAATTTTTGGAAATAACGATGGCGCCCTTTTAACAGGCCGCCCCGGTCCTGAAACAGCCATCTTTCGCTGGTCTGGTGACGAACGCGGCCGTCGGGCGGTTCGCCCGACACCGGCACGGAACTTTCGCGAGGCCTGTCTGGCAACCGGGCCGTCCGATGCTGTAAGTGAATTCAAAGGCCGGGCGGGTCGTGCCAAAGCTCGATCCGCGCCTCATGAGCGAGGGCCGGGCGGAAGGCTGAAGGGCTCCGCAGGCTTGCGTCGCAATTCCCGTTTCGGATCGGCTGAACCCGCTTGGCGGCGGCGGCTTCTTGTCTAAAATCGCCGCCTTCGCGCCCGCGCGATCGGGGGATATGTGTTGCCTGCCAACCGTCTGACACTGCTGTTCGGCCTGCCTGTTCTGCTGCTCCTCATAGGTGTGGCGGTCATTGCCTATCGCTTGGCCCTCAACGAACGCGACCAGCAGAACTGGGTCATCCACACCTACGAGGTGATGAACGAGGCGCGCGCCGCGCTTTCCTCTCTGCAGGACGCCGAAACCGGCCAGCGCGGCTACCTCCTCACGGGCGATCAAAGCTATCTCGAACCTTATCGCAACGGCCGCGCCGCCTTCGAACGTCATCTCGAACGGTTCAAACGATTGACCGTCGACAACCCGGACGAACAGGCGAGCGCGGGCAAGCTGAAAGTTCTGGGCCGCGACCGGCTCGACCTCCTCGAAAAGTCGCTCGGCTTCGGTCCCTCGAACGATTCGCCGGAAGCGGTGGCCATGCTCGGTCAGGGCAAGAGCCGGATGGATGACGTGCGCGACGTGGTGACGAGCGTGCTGGGCGAAGAACAATCCCTTCTCGACACGCGACGCGCGGAACGGCGCAAATACGAGACCCAGATGATCGCCGTGGTCGTCGCGGGCTCGGGGCTTGCGCTTGCGATGATTCTATTCGCGCTGGCGATGCTCGTGCGCAGCAACCGCGAAATTTCGAAAAGCGAAGAGGCCCGCACACATCAGGCGGACATGCTTCAGGCAACGCTCGATTCCATCCGCGACGGCGTGGCCGTGTTCGATTCGCACGGCAATCTGTGCGCCTACAACGAGAACTTCATCTCGCTGCTCGGTTTCCCCAAGGCGTTGACCCAGCCCGGCACCACGCTTTCCATGTTCGAGGATGCGGCGCGCAGGGCAGGCAACAAAGTCTTCGACAAGCTCGCCGCCATCACCGAAATGCAGCCCGGTCATTACGAACAGCTTCATCTGGGCGACCGCGTGCTCGACATCTACCGTTCGCCCATCCCCACCGGCGGCGTCCTATTCGCGGCGGAGGACGTCACGGCGCGCGTGCGTTCCGAAGCCACGCTCCGTCAGGCGCAGAAGATGGAAGCCATCGGCCATCTCACCGGCGGCGTGGCGCACGATTTCAACAATCTGCTGCAAATCGTCAGCGCCAATCTCGATCTCGTCTCGAACGAAGTGCGCGGCACGCCGCGTGCCGCCGAACGCCTGCAGAACGCGGTCGCCGCCGTTCATCGTGGCTCGCGCCTGACCGGACAATTGCTCGCCTTCGCGCGGCGCCAGACGCTTGCGCCGCGCGCCACCAATATCGGCCGCCTGGTGCAGGACATGACCGATATGGTGCGCCGGACGCTCGGCGAGCGCATCCATGTGGAATCCATCGTCGCGGGCGGTTTGTGGAACACGCTGGTCGATCCCAACCAGATCGAGAACGCCTTGCTCAATCTGGCGATCAATGCGCGCGATGCGATGGCGGACGGCGGCAACCTCACCATCGAAGTCGCAAACGCATTCCTCGATGACGCTTATGCGGCCGCGCATGACGAAGTGGTGCCGGGCCAATATGTGATGGTTGCGGTCAGCGACACCGGCACCGGCATGGCGCCCGAACTCGTTTCGCGCGTGGTCGAACCGTTCTTTACCACCAAACCCGAAGGACAGGGCACCGGCCTGGGCCTCAGCCAGGTCTATGGCTTCGTCAAACAATCGGGCGGACACATCAAGATCTACAGCGAAGTGGGGCAGGGCACGACCGTGAAGCTTTATCTGCCGCGCACGCGCGCGCCGGAGGAAGGCCTTGGGCCCGTCGCCACCTCACCCGTCGAAGGCGGCAGCGAAACCATCCTCGTGGTGGAAGACGACGAAGGCGTGCGAGCCGCCGTCATCGATATGCTGAGCGAGCTTGGCTACAGCGTGCTCAAGGCGGGCAATGCGGACCAGGCGCTGACCATTCTGTCGAGCGGCGCCAATATCGACGTGCTGTTCACCGACGTCGTGATGCCCGGCTCGATCAAGACGCGCGAACTGGCGCGCCGCGCGCAGGAACTGCATCCGAACATCCGGGTGCTTTACACTTCGGGCTACACACAGAACGCCATCGTCCACAACGGCCGCCTCGACGATGGCGTGCAACTGTTGTCGAAGCCCTATCGCCGCGACGAACTCGCCCGCAAATTGCGCACGCTGCTCGGCACGCCGAGCAAACCCGGCACGCCGAGCATCGAAATCGTACCGCTGCCCGCAGCTGCTGCCGCGCCGCCCGCGCAGAGCCCCAACGGCGGTCCGCGCAAGGTGTTGGTGGTGGAAGACGTGTCGCTCATCCGCATGACTACGATGGACATGCTCGAAGAACTCGGCATCACCGCGGTCGACGTGGCCGACGGCCCCTCCGCGCTCGCCGTTCTCGAGCATGACCTCGACATCGACACGATCCTCACCGATC
>CAZTCU010000216.1:0-5279 GCA_964612235.1 uncultured Rhizobium sp. | reverse complement strand
CTCGCGGCCCGAACCGGGACCGGAGACTTCCACTTCCAGCGTGCGCATGCCGTGTTCGACGGCTTTCTTGCCCGCATCTTCGGCAGCGACCTGGGCGGCATACGGTGTCGATTTGCGCGAACCCTTGAAGCCCATCATGCCGGCGCTCGACCACGAAACCGTGTTGCCGGCGACGTCGGTGATGGTGACGATCGTGTTGTTGAAGGTCGCGGCGACATGCGCGACGCCGACAACGACGTTCTTCTTTTCCTTCTTGCGCGGACGACCCGCGCCTTTCTTCTCGGCAGCCATATCTTACTTCGTCACTTTCTTCTTGCCGGCGATGGCCTTCGCGGGGCCTTTGCGTGTGCGGGCATTGGTGTGCGTGCGCTGACCGCGGACGGGAAGTCCCTTACGGTGACGCAAGCCGCGATAGCAGCCGAGATCCATCAGCCGCTTGATGTTCATTGCCACTTCGCGGCGCAGATCGCCTTCGACGAGGTAGTCGCGGTCGATCGTTTCGCGAATCTGGATGACTTCGGAATCCGACAACTCGGACACGCGACGGTCGGGCGCGATGCCGACTTTTTCGCAAATATCTTTTGCGTGTTTCGGACCGATTCCATGAATATAACGCAGCGCGATTTCAACGCGCTTCTGCGTGGGAATATTGACGCCAGCGATACGCGCCACGAGATTATCCTTTCCAAGCTCTTGAAATTCTTTGCCTTTGCGGCGCGTTCCAGCGTCGGGTCCGACTCTCGATGGACCTAAAACATTGAATTTTCAGGGCTTAAATTGCCGCGAGGGCGCGGATTATAGAAATCGCGGCCCCCACGTCAACTGGGCTAACATAATGTTTCCGGGACCCTTTTAAAGGCCCCCGCAACCGGAGGTTCACCGGCCCGTTCATTTACCAATCGCCGGGAAACCTGTCTCCCTATAAGGTCGCGGCGGACTCAACGCCACCCCGCAAAAGGGCCCTGCCGTGCGCCTATCGCTGGCTATAGACCGCCTGTCATGAGCGAAAAGGGGGAAATCGACCTGGCCCGGGAGCCGGACTTCCTGCTGGGGCGGCTGCAAGTGCGGCCCTCGCTCCGGGAGATCCGGCTGGGTGGCCGGGCAGAGACCCTGGAACCCAGGGTGATGCAGGTTCTGGTGCTGTTGAGCCGTGCCGATGGGGCGGTTGTGTCGCGGGACCAGCTCATCGAACGGTGCTGGGGCGGGCGGATCGTGGGCGAGGACGCCATCAACCGCTGCATCGCCAAGGTCCGCCGGGTGGCGGAACTGGACGGCAACGAATCCTTCGCCATCGAGACCGTGACGCGGGTGGGCTACCGGCTGTCCCACCTGAAGGCCGCAACCATCGAAAGCCTGACACCGCCGCCCGAGGCACGCGATGCCCGGCAGCCGCAGGTCGTATCCGCCGCGCCCGGCGTGTTGCCGCTTGCCGCCCTGCCCGCGCCGCGCGCGCAATCGAACTGGATATGGATCGCGGTGATCGTCGTTGCGCTGCTTGCGATTCCGGTGACGTGGCTCGTGCTGCAGCCGGCGCGCGAATGGACCATCGACCGCTTTCAGATGCTGGTTTCGACGCCGATGCTGGAAGATCAGCCCGCCCTTGCGCCCAACGGAGCGATGATCGCTTACGCGGCGGGTTCGGGCCAGAATTCGCGCAGCCTTTATTTGCGCAACCTCACCGAGGGTGAAGCCGTTCGCCTGACCGACGATCCGCGCGACGAATACTCGCCCGCCTGGTCGCCGCAGAGCGACCGCATCGCATTCGTGCGCGAGACGCCGGGCAAGCCCTGCACGATCCTGATCAAGCCGGTGCCCGCGGGCAACGAACGCGAAATCACGCATTGCAAGACAAACGAAAATTCGCGCGTGATCTGGGGCAAGGATGGCGCGCTCTATTTTGCCGATGCGCCCGCCGCCAACGAAACAAGCCGCATCGTGAAATTCGATCTGACGACGGGCAAGCGCAGCGACGCCACTCATCCCAATCCGCTGATCGCCAACGACAAGGAACCCCAGCTTTCCCCGGATGGAAAAACGCTCGCGTTCTATCGCGACCAATATCCGCATTCGGGAATCTTCCTGCTGGATCTGGCCAGCGGAGCCGAGACGCGGCTGACGCCGGACGGATTGTCGGTCTGGGGAAGCGGTTGGACGTCGGACAGCAGTGCCGTGATCGTCGGCACGCTGCAGCCGGACGAACCGGCGTTGTGGGTTTATCATCTGGACGGCACGCCCCCGAAACGGCTGACCTTCAACCAGCAGGAATTCGGGCGCGTCGTCGGCGGGCCAAACAATATCGCCGCGGTCGAAGTCTACACCACGCGAATGAGCATCGTAGGGGCGAACGGACAGGCGCTGATCGAACAGAACAGCGACATCCTCGATCCCGACATCTCGGCGGACGGCAGCATCGTGTTCGTGGCGTATCGGACCGGCGGTGTTTCGCTGGTGGTGAAACGGCCCGGCCAGGAACCGGACAAGATCGCGTCGTTCAAACAGCTGTTGAATCCGCACTGGTCGCCGGACGGATCGCGCATCGCGTTTGCGATGGGCGATGAAAAGACTTCCAGGATCGGCGTGATCCGCGCAGACGGATCGGCGCGGATCAATGTCGCGACGATGCGTGCGGATGCGCAAGCTTCCGCACCTGTCTGGAGCGCGGACGGCAAATCGCTGCTCTTCTCCGCCAATGACGGACATGGCTGGCGGCTGTGGCGCGTGGCGGCGGACGGTTCGGGAAAACCCGAAGCGTTGCCCGGCTACGGCTGGTATTCGGCGCATTTCCACGGCACGGATATTTACGCGACGCGCTTCGACAAACCCGGCATCTGGAAACTGGGCGACACACCCATACAGATCACCGATAATCTTTCGCCGGATTATTGGGCGGATTGGGCGATCGCGGGCGACACGCTCGCCTATGTCGATTTCAGAGATCCGAAGAAGATAAAGATCGTTTTGCATCCGCTGAACGGCGGAGAGGACAGCGTCGTCGATGCGCCGGGAATGCGCCAGACGGTGGCGGGCGGTGTGCTGGCGCTCGATCCGCGCAATTCGACACCCGTCTATATCCGCGATCTCAGCGACAGCGACATCGCCTTGCTGCGCCTGGCAAAGAAATAGAAGACCCTCAGTCCAATCCGAAATGGCTGTGACTGCGTTCGTCCGGCGGACGGATGCCCAGATGCAAGGCGACCCAGCGCCAGATGTCCGGGCCCCACACCGCGAAGGCGAGCGTGACTGCGAGAAGCAAGCCGAAGGCATCGAGCAGCAGGAACATGGCGCGCTCCTTTTGAACCGATTCAAATTCGCTTTCGTGACATTCGTTCCCGGAAAGGGCATCCCGAAGAACGCTGGGATTCCCCTCCTCGTCCCCAAAAAGATGAGGGCGCTTCCGACGAACCCGGGAAGCGCCCCCAAGTTGGGGGGAGACCTTTGCGGCTAGCGGGCCGCGATACGGGTGGACGGCTGAGCTGCGCCGTAGAGGCTCGCCACCAAGGGCGCGCTGAGCGTTGCCACCGCGCGATCCATCGCGGCCTTGCGGCAGGCTTCGTAGGACGCCCAGGCACGGAGGTCGGCGATACCGGGACGGCCGCCACAGACATGCGTGGCGGCGTGATCGAGACGGGTGAGCAGGGTCCGCGCGCCGTCCTCATGGGCAAGGTTGAGGTCGCTATAGGACACGACCTCGCTGCGACCGCTTTCGGCCGCGTATGTGGCAAGGCCGCTGGTCAGGATGAAACAGGCGACCCAATAGACGATTTTGCCGATGCGCTTTTTCATGGCGGGGGACTCCTTCGACGTTGCGACGACGACGGCCGTCATCGCGGGGCGGGTTTTGCCGCCGCCCGGGAGTGCCCGAAAGGACGCGGAGCCGACCTTTCGCCGACCAAATGCCGACTAAGCCGATGAAAAGACGAGGAAAGGGATTTTCGGCTCGCGAAGCCCCAAAAACAAAGGGCGCGCCCTGATGGGGCGCGCCCTTCGACAGTTCGTTTTGTGGATTTAGCGGCCGGCCAAGCGGTACGCCACGGCTTCCTTGTTGTAGAGGCTGGCGACCAGCGGCGCGTGGACCGAGGCGACGGCACGGTCCATCGCTTCCTTCACGCAGGCATCATGGATGCCCTGGGCATGGAGGTTGCCCATTTGCGGACGGCCGCCGCAGACTTGTTCGGAGGCGCCTTCGAAACGCTTCAGCAGGGTGTGGGCGTCGGCCGAATTGGCCAGGTTGAGGTCGTTGTAATGGACGGCGACCTTTTCCGCGGCCTGGACGGACAGTCCAGCCGACAGCGCGGCAGCTACCGCGAGAGACGCGATCATTCCGAGACGTTTCATTCAGGGCTCCTTTGCTTGGGGCAACGCCGGCTATCGGCGTTGCGGGATGGATTGAGCGTCCCCAAGGTCAGGCCAAAAGGACATCAAGCCGGTTGATGTCCGGTGATGTAGCGGCGAAGTGTTTATGAAGACTTCAATATCTGACTAGAGATATGAAATTTCCGAAACAAATATTGGTAGAACGGATAATTTACAGACTTTTCGCCCGTCTCGGGCTTTTTGCTTAATATGGTCATAATATTCCACAATACCGGCTTGGTAAAACAGGAAAGCTCGCAACAGATGCTTGGTGGTCACAGAACACGCGAGCAAATGTGCGGGCATCCAGACCCAGGCAGCTGCGCCCCGGCAAACGGGATCGCGCGAAAGCGCGGGGCCGTGGGATGACCGAATAAAATTGGTGGGGTTAAGCGCCCAATACTTTCGCAATCGCCTTCGTCACGTCGGCAATCGGCGCCATGCCGTCGAGCGTCACGACCTTGCCCTGCTTGTTATAGAAATCGAGCAGCGGCGCGGTATTCTTGTAATAGACTTCGAGACGGTTCTTCAGTGTCTCGGGATTGTCGTCGGGGCGGGCGATGCCCTGCTTGATGCGTTGTTCGACGCGATCGAGCAGAATCTTGTCGTCGACTTTCAGCTCGATCACATGATCGATCTTCTTGGCCCGCGCGGCGAGCATCGTATCGAGGGCTTGGGCTTGTGCGATGGTGCGGGGGAAACCGTCGAACACCGCGCCGTTCTTGCAATCGGGCTGGTCGTAGCGTTCGGCGATGATGTTGATGACAATCTCGTCGGACACGAGATCGCCTTTGGCGAGGATGTCTTCGACCTGGCGACCGAGCGGGGTTCCGGCGGCGATTGCCGCGCGTAGCATGTCCCCAGTGGAGAGCTGCGGAAGACCGCGTTCCGTCTGCAGTATTTTGGCCTGCGTGCCCTTCCCCGCC
>CAZTCU010000215.1:0-5289 GCA_964612235.1 uncultured Rhizobium sp. | reverse complement strand
GTCACTTCATGGCGAAGGAAATCGCCGAACAGCCCGAAGTGATCGGCCACACGCTTTCGCACTATCTCGATGCCACCGGCCCCAGCGTGTCGCTCAACGACAAACGCCTCGAAAAAGCGCTCACCAACGCGACGCGGCTGACGATCTCCGCCTGCGGCACGGCCTTCTATGCGGGCCTCGTCGGCAAATACTGGTTCGAGCAACTGGCGCGCCTGCCGGTGGAAGCCGATGTCGCCTCCGAATTGCGCTACCGCGAACCGGTCTATCCAAAAGATGGCGTGGCTCTCTTTATTTCTCAATCCGGCGAAACAGCCGACACGCTGGCGGCCCTTCGGGATGCGAAAGCGCAAGGCCAGACGACCATCGCCATCGTCAACGTCACCGAAAGCTCCATCGCGCGCGAAGCCGACATCGCGCTTCCCACTTTCGCGGGCCCCGAAATCGGCGTGGCCTCCACCAAAGCCTTCACCTGCCAGTTGAGCGCGCTGGCCGCGCTCGCCATCGCCGCAGGCCGCGCCCGCGGCCATCTCGATGCGGCGCAGGAAAAGAAATTGTGTGGGGCGCTGCTCGAACTCCCGCGCCACATCGTGGAATTCCTCAAGACCGAAGCCAAGGTCGAAGCCGTCAGCCAGGAAATCGCCAAGACCCGCGACGTGCTCTATCTCGCGCGCGGCATCAATTTCCCGCTCGCCATGGAAGGCGCGTTGAAGCTGAAAGAGATTTCCTACATCCACGCCGAAGGTTACGCCGCAGGTGAGATGAAACACGGCCCCATCGCGTTGATCGACGAGAACGTGCCGATCATCGTCATCGCGCCGCACGACGCGCTGTTCGAAAAGACCATTTCGAACATGCAGGAATCCATGGCGCGCGGCGGCAAGGTGGTGCTCATCTCCGACGCCGAAGGAATCCTCAAGGCTGGCGACGCCGTCTGGCAGACCATCCAGGTGCCCGCCGCCGACCCCTTCATCTCGCCGCTTCTCTACGCGCTGCCGATCCAGCTGCTCGCCTATCACACGGCCGTGGCCAAGGGCACCGACGTCGACCAGCCGCGCAATCTCGCGAAATCGGTCACGGTGGAGTAGGTGGACAAAATAGCCATCCTATGGCTATAATTTCCGTATGAGCCATCATACCGTCGCCGAAGCCAAGAACAATCTTCCCGAACTCATCAAGCGCGCCGAAAAGGGCGAAGACGTGGTGATCACGCGCCATGGCACGCCCGTTGCCAAGATCAGCGCCATCGCGTCGGCTCCCGCGCCGAAACGGATAACCAAGGAAGCCATTGAGTGGCTCAATAGGCACCGGGTAAAAGGTAAAATGCCCAAGGAAGATGCAGGCACTTTTGTCTCCCGCATGCGTGATGAGGAGTGGCCGCGCTGAATCTCTATCTCGATAGCAGCGTTGTGGTCCCGCTTTTCCTGCCCGACTTTTTTGTCAGCAAGGCCTCGGCATTGTTACAGCGGGTTGAGGGGCAGGTTGTCATCAGCGATTTCGTCGCCGCCGAGTTTTCATCCGTTGTCGGCATCAGATTGCGCAACAAGGACCTGACACCGTCTGCCGCGCGTCTCGCGTTTTCCAGATTCGATAGCTGGTGCGCTCTGTATGCCGAAAGCGCCAGAACCTTGGCGTCGGATATTGAAGATGCGAAAGGTTTCATCCGAAGGCTCGATCTTCCGCTGCGGACACCCGACGCGATCAATCTGGCCATCGCCCGGCGTTTGGGCCTCGAACTTGCCACCTTCGACAAACAGATGGCGGCGTCAGCCCGCCGTCTGGGCATTTCCATTGTGAAGGCCTGATCGCCCGGTGACGACGGCAAACCCTCTGCTAAAGTCCGCCCCATGACCGACACGCCCCCCGATTCCGCCGCCCTCAAACGGGCCGCCGCAGCCAAAGCGCTGGATTACGTTGAAAACAATATGAAGCTCGGCCTCGGCACGGGCTCCACGGCGGAAGCCTTTCTCGACGTGCTGGCCCCGCGCGTGCGCGGCGGGCTCACGATCACCGGCGTCGCCACCTCCGAACGCACCGCGATCAAGGCCCGCAATCTCGGCATCACGGTCGGCGAGCTCGACCAGGTGGGCGATCTCGACCTCGTGGTCGACGGCGCGGACGAAACCGATGCCGATCTCAATCTCATCAAGGGCGGTGGAGGGGCGCATCTGATCGAGAAGATCGTCGCGACGTCTTCAAAGAAGATGGTGGTCATCGCCGACGGATCGAAATTGGTGAAGCGGCTGGGCAAATACCCGCTGCCGGTGGAGGTGGTGAAGTTCGGTCACGCCACCACCGCACGCCGCATCGCTGAAACCGCGAAGAAACTCCGCCGCGACATCACGCCGATCCTTCGCATGAAAGACAACGCGCCCTTCGTCACCGACAGCGGAAATTACATCTACGATTGCGCCTTCAAGAGCATCGTCAATCCGGCCAAGCTCGCAACTGCCTTGTCGGTCATTCCCGGCGTGGTCGAGCACGGGTTGTTCGTCGGCATCGCCACCACATTGATCCTCGCCCGCGAAACCGGCGTCGAAGTGATCGAGAGAAAACCATGAGCAAATACGATTACGATCTCTTCGTCATCGGCGGCGGTTCGGGCGGCGTGCGCGCCAGCCGCATGGCGGCGCTGAGCGGCGCGCGCGTGGCGATCGCCGAGGAATATGGTTTCGGCGGCACCTGCGTGATCCGCGGCTGCATCCCGAAGAAACTGCTCGTCTATGCCAGCCGCTACCGCGAGGATTTCGAAGACAGCGCCGGTTTCGGCTGGACGGTGCCGGAAGCGAAGTTCGACTGGAAATCGCTGATCGCCGCCAAGGACAACGAGATTGCGCGGCTGGAAACGATCTACCACGAAAATGTCGGCAAGGCGGGTGTCGAGATCATCATGGATCGCGCCGAATTTACCGATCCGCACACGATCCACCTCAAGAAATCGAACAGGAAAGTCACCGCCGAACGCATCCTCATCGCCACCGGTGGCCGCCCCTCATGGGATCTGGGCAGCGGCGTGCCGGGCGCGGAGAACTGCATCACCTCCAACGAAGCCTTCCATCTGGAAACGTTTCCGCGCCGTATCGTCATCGCGGGCGGCGGCTATATCGCGGTCGAGTTCGCGCAGATCTTCCAGGGCCTCGGCTCGCAGGTGACGCTCGTCTATCGCGGCCCCAAGATCCTGCGCGGCTTCGACGAAGACATGCGCGACGCGCTCACCGAATCCATGCACGCCCGTGGCATCCGCGTGCTGGTCAACCGCACCTTCAAGCGCGTGGACAAGCGCGGCGGAGAGGTTTTCGCCATCACCGATCACGACGAGATGCTCGAAGCCGATCAGGTGATGCTCGCCATCGGCCGCGTGCCCAACACCGACAATATGGGGCTCGAAACGGCCGGCGTCGCGCGCAAGAAACGCGGCGCCGTAGCGGTCGACGAATATTCGAAAACCAATGTCGAACACATCCACGCCATCGGCGATGTGACGGACCGCCTGCAACTCACCCCCGTCGCGATCCACGAAGCCATGGCCTATGTGGCGACCGCCTTCGGCGGCAAGCCCACGCCGGTCGATCACGAACTCATCGCCACCGCCGTCTTCACCACGCCGGAAATCGGTGCGGTGGGTCTCACCGAGACCAGGGCCTTGGAAAAAGGTCATTCTATCGACGTCTACAAATCCACCTTCCGCCCGCTCAAGAATACGCTGTCGGGCCGCAACGAACGCTCTGTGATGAAGGTGATCGTCGATCAGAAGACCGACAAGGTTCTCGGCTGCCATCTGTTCAGCCCCCACGCAGGCGACATGATCCAGCTTGTGGGCGTCGCATTGAAGATGGGCGCCACCAAAGCCCAGTTCGATGCAACCGTCGCCGTCCATCCCAGCGCCGCCGAAGAACTGGTGACCATGCGCAGCAAGAGCTATTCGAAGGAACCGTGACGCGCAAAAACAAACGGCGCCCGAAGGCGCCGTTTGCTTGATTTGATATGTTTTGGCTTACGCCTGCTTTGCCTTGCGGCGGCGCATCATGCCAAGTCCGGCAAGGCCGGCTCCCAAAAGCGCAAGCGTCGCGGGTTCCGGCGTGGTGATCGTTGCGGACGGCGAATTGAACGTGCCCGAAATGCTCACCGCATGGCCGGCACCGCCGGTCTGGCTCAGAACCCAGGTTTCGTTGGCGCTAAGCGTCTGACCGTCGTTTTGCCAATCCGTGCCGAGCGTGAAATTGCCTTCGACATCCCAGGTCGCCGAAGAATTGTTACCCAGCGTATTCGTGCCGACCAGGCTCACGCTCGTCGCAACGAAAGTTCCGATAGCCGGATCCGAAAAGTTGAACGACGTGAAATCGGTGAAATCGGCGGAGTTGAGCGGAAGTGTGAGATCGATCGGCGGGGTCAACGAAACAAAGCTGTCGAACACCGCGTTGATCGTGATCTTGTTGCCGACCAACGTATAGCTCGTGCCCGTAAGGACGCTGGTCGTGTCGTTGGTCGCGCCGCTAAATGCGAACGAGCCGCTTGTATAGGTCGGCAGCGCCTGCGCGGGGGCTGCGATCACCACGGCGGCGAGCGCCAAGCCGGCTGCAGCAGCAAATGTCTTCAGTGTAGTCATCGAACCCTCCTGTTACGCGACACGGGCTTAATGCCCCATATGGTTAATTGGTTAGCACAATCCGTGCCATAGGCCGATTTCAGGGGGAATCCCTGACATTGTTGGCAATGGCCACAGGCTCGCTGTAAACCATACTGACGGTCCGATTTCAGAAGGCGCGAAAACCTGGCCACGATTCCAAGGGGTTGAATAGATTCGCGGAATTCTGACAGCGGGTCCGCCAAATGGGCCAAATATGGTAAATGTCTTTACAGTTCAGGCACTTTCGTTAACTTTTGGATTTCATCCACAGGTCATTTCCACGTCGTAGACGAGCAGCGGAACGGCCCGTCAATCGGGCGTTGAACATCGCCTCGTTCCGCGCTGGCCAAGCCCGAATCGTTCCCCTATATCCCCGCGTCGACAGGAGAGAGTCCCGTGCCGCAAAATTGGAGCCCGACCGGCTGGCGTTCCAAGCCGATCCGCCAGGTGCCGGAATACCCGGACCCTGCCGCGCTCGCGGCGGTGGAAACGCGCCTGAAAAGCCATCCGCCGCTGGTTTTCGCGGGCGAGGCGCGCAACCTGATGGCGGGGCTCGCCCAGGTTGCCGAAGGCAAGGCTTTCCTGCTGCAGGGCGGCGATTGCGCGGAAAGCTTCGCCGAGTTCCATCCCGACAATATCCGCGACACCTTCCGCGTGCTGTTGCA
>CAZTCU010000214.1:3820-5345 GCA_964612235.1 uncultured Rhizobium sp. | reverse complement strand
ATCATGGCGCAGCCCGCGAATTCTTCGAGCGCCATTTCGAGCGCACGCAGCGTTTCCACGTCGAGATCGTTGGTCGGTTCGTCGAGCAGCAACAGGTTCGCGCCCGATTTCAGCATCTTGGCCAGATGCACGCGGTTGCGCTCGCCGCCCGATAGCTGGCCCACCTTCTTCTGCTGGTCGCCGCCCTTGAAGTTGAACGCGCCGACATAGGCGCGGCTTTGCATGGTGCGCTTGGCACCCAGCTCAAGCACATCGAGACCGCCGGAGATTTCTTCCCAAACCGTCTTTTTGGGATCGAGCGCATCGCGCGACTGATCGACATAGCCGATATGAACGGTATCGCCGACTCGCAGAACACCTGCGTCCGGCTTCTCCTGGCCGGTGATGATGCGAAAGAGCGTCGTCTTGCCCGCGCCGTTCGCGCCGATCACACCCACGATGCCGCCCGGCGGAAGGTTGAAGTTCACATTCTCGAACAGCAGCCGGTCGCCATAGGCCTTCGCCAGGCCTTCCGCTTCGACAACCACCGAACCCAGACGTTCCGCAATCGGAATGACGATGGTGGCAGGCCCGCTTCTCTGTTCCTGCGATTTCGCGAGCAAATCTTCATAGGCGTTGATACGCGCTTTGGATTTCGCCTGGCGTGCGCGGGGGCTTTGCTGAATCCATTCGCGTTCGCGGGCGAGCGTGCGTTCCCGCGCGGCCTCTTCCTGGCCTTCCTGCTTGAGACGTTTCTCCTGCACCGCGAGAAACGACGAGTAATTTCCTTCGTGCGGAATGCCCTTTCCGCGATCGAGTTCGAGAATCCATCCCGTCACATTGTCGAGGAAGTAGCGGTCGTGGGTGACAAGGATCACGCAGCCCTTGTATTCGCGCAGCGTGTGTTCGAGCCAGCCTACGCTTTCCGCGTCGAGATGGTTGGTCGGTTCGTCGAGCAGAAGAATGTCGGGCGCTTCCAGCAGCAATTTGCACAACGCGACGCGGCGGCGCTCGCCGCCCGAAAGCTTCGTCACATCTGCATCGCCATCGGGGCAGCGCAACGCATCCATCGCCTGGTCGACCTGCGAATCCAGATCCCACAAACCGGCCGCTTCGATCTGATCCTGCAGCTTCGCCATCTCGTCCGCGGTTTCGTCGGAATAGTTGGAAGCGATCTCGTTGTAGCGGTCGAGCAGCGCCTTCTTGGCCGCCACGCCGTCCATCACATTTCCGCGCACGTCCTTTGCCGGATCGAGCACCGGCTCCTGCGAGAGATAGCCCCTAGTCACGCCGTCGGCAGCCCAGGCTTCGCCGGTGAATTCTTTGTCCAGACCCGCCATGATCTTCATCAAGGTGGATTTGCCCGCGCCGTTGACGCCGACGATGCCGATCTTCGCGCCGGGATAGAACGACAGCCAGATGTCCTTGAGAACCTGCTTGCCGCCCGGATAGGTCTTGGACAGACCCTTCATCACATAAACAAATTGCGGGCCGGCCATGGCCTTGTTCCTTCCGGTTTCGAGAGAGGGGCGGTTTTAACGAAGCG
>CAZTCU010000214.1:0-3720 GCA_964612235.1 uncultured Rhizobium sp. | reverse complement strand
CCGGCCATGGCCTTGTTCCTTCCGGTTTCGAGAGAGGGGCGGTTTTAACGAAGCGGGGCCATCGGAGCAATGGCAGCCTGAGGGCCTTAAGCGCCGCGATATTTGCTAACCCAAATAATCAGACAGCCCGAAATCACGATCAGGACGGTGCGAACGCCGAAGATCAAGTTTCTAAGCGTCGTATCATCCAAAGAACGATAAGACCGTTGAAGAAAAACGAAATTTCCCAATCTGAAACTGTTCGCGATAGACCAATTCAGCAGGCTCGGACGTCCTAGCTGCGTCCACACAGTGGCGTGAAATTTCTTCAAGCGATCCGAGATAAACAACAGCAAGCCCAGATAGACAATGACCAATACGCCAATCGTCTGGGAAAAATGCTGCGTCGTCACGCGACCGCTCTCTTGAGGAAACCTTCTAGAACTTGATCTTCGCGCGGCTGACGACGGCCAGAGAATTGGTGCCGTTCTGGCCCTGGGTGTTGAGCTGATAGGCGGCGTTGGCCTGCAGCGCCAGCGCGCCGTCGAGGAAGGTCGTCACATAGCCCAGTTCGATGTCGGTTTCGGGCTTCACCCCGGCCAGCGAAATGCGTTCGCTGTTGAGCGCGAGATTGTAATTCGGATCGACGCCGTCGGCCGCGGTGATCTCGGCGGTGCCGGAATAGATCTGGATCGGCCGCGTCACGGCGAAGCCCAGCGAGTCGTCGCCGAACAATCCGTGCTTGGCGACCGCGATGCCGTAGGCGCGGCTGTGCAGGTCTGATGCCTGCGAGAAGATGCCGGTGGGCTTGAGGTCAAGCTGCGTGATGCCTTCGCTATACGAAGCCGTCGTCACCCAGCCGTCGCCGAAGCCGATGCGGGCGGAAACGCCGAGCGCGGTTGTGCTGGCGCTGTCGGCGACCGAAAGCGCACCCGAGCCGTAACCGCCGAGCAGGCCGTTCTGCTCGTCGATCTGCGTCGCCGTCACGCCAAGGCCGCCCCAACGCGCGAAGTCCCACGAAACGCCCGCCATCGTGCCGCGCGCGGCGCGCAGGTCGTAGAGCGGCCGCTGCTGCCCGATCAGATTGTCGACCGCCGAATAGGCGTTGACGTTGAACGGTTCGCGTTCGGGGCTGAGCGAGATTTCGCCGAAGCGCAGATGCAGGTCGTCGGCCAGCGCGATGGTGCTGCCGATGAACGAGCCGCCATTGGCGAGCGAGGCATAAGGCGAATTCACCGCCGTGCCCGACATGAAGAGGCCGTCATAGGCCGCACTTCCCGACGCATCGTAATTGTTGAACGCGCCGCCCATGTCGAGGTGATAGCCGATATTGACGTCGATACCGGGCGCCACCGTCACGCCGAGCGAGAAATCGCGCAAATCGTATTCGTGATAATCGGACGAGCCGCGATACAGGCCCGAAACGCCCATCGGTGTTACCGTATCGGTCGCATAGCCGGAAGCGACCAGCGGACCGATCGGGCTTTCGATGCCAAAGGCGAACGGAATGAAATCGGTCGTGCGCGAAGCGACCAGCGCGTAGGACGGATCGAAGCCGCGCACATCGGCCGCCTTGGTCAAATCCGTCTTGTAAGCATCGCCGTAGGAATCGATCACCACCGCGCTCTGCAATATCGAACTGCGCGACACGGCAACGGCCAGCGGCCCGGAGGCATAGCTCGCCATGGCGTTGATCGCACCCGTGGCCTGCGTGCCGCCGAGAAGATTGGCCCGCGCCGTCGGCACCAGCCCGCCCGAAACGAGATAGGTCGGCGAGGCGGATGCGCCGTTCTGCAACGGCAGGAATTGCGGGCCCGCGAGCGACGGACGCTCGACGTTCGGCATGCCGAGACTATCGGCAAGCTTCGACACCGCGCCCGTCGACAGCGTTGGCAGCGCGCCGGTCACCAGCGTGCTCGTGATCGACGGCGTGACGACCGGAGAGGCCGCAGCCGACGACGGCGAAATCAAAAGCGTGCCCGAACCCAGCGCACGCGTATCGAATCCGAAATGCGAGATCGAAAGCGAATGCGGCGCGAAGCAAACCCCGCTCGCCACATCCGGGCATGCGGAAGACGTCGGCGCGGCGATGCGCATCTTCGCTTCGGGCATGATCTGCAGATCGGGAAGATCGGAGGCATCCGCGCGCACGCGCACGCCATAGACAGAACCGTCCGTATCGAATTGTTTGGGTGTGAAGAACGCCTGCAGACTCGCAGACAGCGTTTCGGTGTCTTGCGGACGAACGCTTGCAGCTTCGGACGCAGCAGTGCACGCAACAAGCGCGAATGCACCTGCTGTAAGTCCTAGAACGGTCTTGTGCGATAAGCCCCCCTTTAGGCTACGCACGGCATCCCCCGGCTCTGTAAAAATTACCCAACAAAATCTTACCACGCGGGGGGGCCTAATCAACGGAAAGGCCTAAGGAATCTGTGTCTTCATCGTCACATCGGCAAAGAGTCTTTTACGACTTGGTAAGAGTTCCCTGCCGAATGCGAAAGAAAATTGCAGCTCTGTCATTATTGGCCCCTTTTCTGGGCGCTTCCCACCCCCTGAAAACGCGACTCGGATGGACGTGGGCCCAGCCTCCCCTTAAGCAGATTCCATGACCCAGCCGCCCCTCAACGCCGTCATCCTGCCGGTGACGCCCTACCAGCAGAATTGCAGCCTTGTCTGGTGCACGGCGACCAAGAAGGGTGCGGTGATCGACCCCGGCGGGGAACTCGCCCGTATCCGGCAGGCCGCCGCCAGCCAGGGCGTGACCATCGAGAAGGTGATTCTGACCCATGGGCATCTGGACCATGCCTCGGGTGCGGCGCGCCTGGCCCGTGAACTCGGGGTAAAGATCGAAGGCCCTCACCGGGACGACCTCTTTCTTCTTGAAAAACTTGGAGAAAATGCTCGCAGGCCCGGCTTCCCGGAGGCCGAGGACTGCCTGCCGGACCGCTGGCTGGAGGATGGGGACACGGTGACCGTGGGCCAGGTCGAGCTGGGCGTCCGCCATTGCCCCGGCCACACGCCCGGCCATGTGGTGCTGTTCCACCAGGGCGCCAAGATCGCCTTCGTAGGAGACGTGCTTTTCCGGGGCTCCGTCGGGCGGACGGATTTCCCACGCGGCAACCACCAGCAACTGGTCGATTCCATCACCGGCCGCCTCTGGCCCCTGGGCGACGACATGAATTTCGTGCCCGGCCACGGCCAGATGTCGACCTTCGGCTGGGAGCGCAAAACCAACCCGTATGTCTCCGATCTCGCGCTGGGCCGGGACTGATCTGGACTCCTCCGCTTAGGCATGATTTTTCGTCAGTCAGAAAAACGACTGAGGAAACGCCATGACCACCATCAATCCCGTCACCGAACTCACGCGCGAAGGCGATGTTTCGATCGTCACGCTCAATTCGCCGCCGGTGAACGCGCTGTCCGCCAATGTGCGCGACGGATTGTTTGAAGGCTTCAAGCAGGCCATCGCCGATCCCGACAGCAAGGCCATCGTGCTGATCTGCGACGGGCGCACCTTCATCGCAGGCGCCGACATTTCCGAATTCGGCGGCGCGATGAAAGGCGCCAGCCTGTTCGACGTGCAGGACATGATGGAAGGCTCGCCCAAGCCGGTGGTCGCAGCGATCCACGGCACGGCGCTTGGCGGCGGATTGGAAGTGGCGCTGTGTGCGCATTACCGCGTGGCAGTGCCGAGCGCGAAATGCGGCCTGCCGGAAGTGAATCTCGGATTGCTTCCCGGCG
>CAZTCU010000213.1:0-5346 GCA_964612235.1 uncultured Rhizobium sp. | reverse complement strand
GTCGAGATACATGGTTCCACCGGCCACTTCGAACCGGCGAAGATAACCAAGCTTGCTTAACGCCTGGTTGGCCGGAAAGTGGGTTTTCCGAGGAACTTCAGTCCGGGTCAGGCCCGCCGGTCAGGAGGTCGTCGCCTTCCTCCTCCCCCGTGTAGGGGTCTTCGTCGGGGGCCAGCTCGTCCGAGGGGCTAGGTACGTCCAGCCCGGAGGGTGGGAGCGCCTCCAGGAAACCGGCGGCCTTCAGCTCATCTACCCCCGGGAGGTGGCTCACGCTTTCCAGACCGAAATGGACCAGGAAGCTGTCCGTGGTCCCATAGGTCACTGGGCGGCCCGGCGTGCGCTTGCGGCCCCGGATTTTGATCCAGCCAACCTCCATCAGGGCGTCCAGCGTGCCTTTCGAGAGAGCTACACCACGGATGTCCTCGATCTCGGCGCGGGTGACTGGCTGGTGGTAGGCGATGATCGCCAAGGTCTCGATGGCAGCGCGGGACAGGCGGCGTTGTTCCGGCTTCTCGCGGCGGAGCAGGAACGCCAAATCGGGCGCCGTGCGGAATTGCCATTTTCCCGCAACGTTCACGAGGGTTACGCCCCGGCCTTCATACAATCCTTGAAGCTCAGAAAGCAGAGCCTTCAGGTTCGCGCCTTCCGGCAGCGAGGATGACAACGCCTTCTCGTCCAAAGGCTCCGAGGCCGCAAACAGAAGCGCCTCGATCATGCGCAGGTGCTCGCCGGCTCGCTCCGGCTTCTGTTGTTCTATCTGAATGTCTTCTTCTGTTGTCATTGCTTGCGTGATCTCGACCAAACGAACTGCCCGGTTCATGGCATTGCCTCCGCCCGTGGCGTCGTGCGGTCCTTCACATAGACCTCATCGAACGCCTTCAACTGCCGGATTTCGACCTTGCCGTCGCGCGCCAGTTCTAGGCACGCCAGCAAGGTGCTCGCAAGCGCCGAGCGCCGCCGCTCGCCGCCTGACCAATCGAATGGCAACAGCTTCGACAGCGTGTTCCATTCGGGAATCTTGCCCAACATCCGTTCCAGCCGCTCGCGGGCCTCCTCGATGAGAAGGACGGGGGCATGCTTGGGCCGGTAGACGCCGCCGCCCATCTTTCGGACGCGCTGGGTCGAATATGAGGTGAGCAGGTCGTAGAGCGTGTCGGTCTGGGTGCGCAGCCGCACCACATTGATCGGCTCCGGCATGCCGCGTCCAAAAACTTCGCGATCCAGCCGATCGCGCGCCATGAGGCGTGCAGCGGCTTCCCGCATCGCTTCCAGCCGTTGCAAGCGCCAGCGCAGACGCGCCGCCATCTCGTCCGCAGTCGGCTCGCCGTCGGAATTGGCGGGCTGAGGCAGCAGCAGGCGCGATTTCAGATAGGCGAGCCACGCCGCCATCACCAGATAATCGGCCGCGAGTTCCAGCTTCCGCGGCCCCAGCAACTCGATGAAGTGGAGATATTGATCGGCCAGCTTCAGAACCGAGATCTTGGCGAGATCGACCTTCTGGTTCCGTGCCAATGTCAGCAACAGGTCGAGCGGGCCTTCGAAACCATCGACCGCCACGACAAGCGCCTCTTCCGGCGCGACATCGGTCTGCGGTTTAAAATTGTCGAAGGCTTCGTCGAATTCGCTCATGCGACGGGTGCCATCAGTTCCGCGAGGCGGCGTTCCGCCTTCACCCAGTTGAAGTTCGCAGGCGGCTTCAGATGCGAAAGCGCGGTTTCGGCGCGCTTCAAACTCGCGCCCTCCAGCGGTCCGGCTTCTTCGGCCACTTCCTGCATCTCCGCGAATCCACCGTTGCAGTGGAGCACGACATCACAACCCGCGAACAGGGCCGCCTTGGCCCTGGAGCGAATCGAACCTGTGAGTGCCTTCATCGAAAGATCGTCCGACATGAGAACGCCTTCGAAACCAATCTCGCCGCGAATCACATCGCGGATCACTTTGGGGCTGGTGGTCGCCGGACGTTGGCCGTCGATGGCGTCGTAGACGACATGCGCCGTCATCGCCATCGGGCAATCCGACAGGCTCCGGAACGTGACGAAATCGGACGCGCTCAGGGCATCCGCGCTCGCGGCCACATGGGGCAATTCGAAATGCGTGTCGGCGGCCGCACGGCCATGGCCGGGGATATGCTTCATCACCGGCAGCACGCCGCCATCCATCAGACCTTCGATTTGCGCACGACCCAGATCGATGATCGTGGAGGGCTCGAACGCAAAGGCGCGATCTCCGATCACGTCGCTTGCGCCTTCCACCGGCACATCGAGCACCGGCAGGCAATCGACGTTGAGGCCCACTTCGTTGAGATCGTGCGCGATCAGCCGTGCGTTGAGATAGGTCGCTTCCCGCGCCTTCTCGGGATCGGTCGCATACAGTTCGCCGAAGGTGCGCGCCGGCGCATGCGTTTTCCATTCCGGCGGCTTCATGCGGGCCACGCGCCCGCCTTCCTGATCGATGAGTATCGGTGCTTTCGCATCGCCGACGGTTTCGCGCAGGCCATCGCACAGCGCGCGCAACTGCACGCGATCCGCGATGTTGCGGGCGAAGACGATAAAGCCCCAAGGCTGCGCCTCACGGAAGAACGCGCGTTCCTCCCCTGTGAGCGTGAGCCCGGCGCAGCCATAGATGGCGCGCGTACGCATGAGAGAGCCGCTTATCCTTTCGCGGGCAAGCAGCTTGCCCCTTCGGCCTTGAGCTTGTCGCAGAACGCGGCCGCCGCCGCCTTGTCGGCGAAGGAGCCGGTGCGCAGGCGGAACCACGTTCCTTTCTCGCCCAGATCGACGGAAACGATATTCGGGCTCATGCCGCCCAGGATTGCCGCGTGGTTGCGCTTGAAAGCAGCCCAGCCGGTTTCCGCTTCCGCTTGCGATTTGAAAGCGGCGATCTGCGCTACATAGGCGCCGGACACCGCCGGGGCTGTAACGGGTGCGGCGGGCGGTGGCGTAACCTTGGCGACCGTCACAGGAGCCGGAGCGGGCTTGGTCACGACGGGCGCGGGTTTGGCTGCCACTGGTGACGGTTTGGGCGCCACCGCCACCGGTGCAGGAGCCGGGTGAACGACGGCCGGAGGCGGTGCCTGGACGGCTACCCTCTGCTGGACGGGCGCGGGAGCAGGTTTCGCCGGAGCGGGTGCAGCGGCAGGAACAGGCGCGGGATGTTTGGGGCCGAAGGCCGAGAACAACGGTTCGCCCGGCTGGGTGATGATGGAGGGCAGCGGCTGGCTGCCCGCGTGCGCGTCGGCGGGGGCCTTGTTGTTGTAGATCTTGAGACCCTTGTAGGGATTGGCCGCGCCACCCGGCTGGTCGGGAGCGGTTTTGACCGGCCCGCTATCGGCCGCGATCACACGGGGCACGTCCTGACGGCCGCGCTGTACGCCTTGCGTGTAGGCAAGCCACACCACGCCCGCGAAGGCCGCGAGCACCAGAAGTGCGATGACGATCAGAAGCGGGAGCCGGGAACCTTCATCGTCGTAATCGTCCTCCGCGCCGTCGAAGACGCGGACGTCGTCGGAAGGCTCGTAAAGGCCCGGTTCGATTCTGGCCATGTGATGCCAACTCCACAGAATCCTGACAGCGGCCGGGAGTTTATCATCCCGGCTGCGGCCCTGTCACAGTTCTATCTCCCTATGGAAGATGCGGCCGTATTCCTCAAGGGCGTAGCGGTCTGTCATACCGGCAATGTAGTCGCGCACCACGCCCCCGGTGGCGGCATCGCCCGGCGCTCCGCACAGTGCAGCCCAATCCGAGGGCAAAAGTCCCGGATCGCTGCTGAGGGCGGTAAACAGCTCCTCTACGACACCTTGCGCTTTTTCAACGGGCGCCATGACGAGCGGGTGACGGTACATGTGATCGAAGAGGAAACCCTTGAGCGCGCCGATGTCCCGCGTCATCGATTCGGAGAAGCTCGCCAGCGCCCTGCCCTGGCCCCGCACTTCCGCCGCCGATTTCGGATTGGCCTCAGAAAGCCGCGCGCGGGTTTCCGTGGTGAGGTCGCCCACCAGCTTGCCCATCAGCTTGCGGACCAGTTCGCCGATGAAGCGGCCCAGCTCAAGTTCGCCGTAGGCTGCCGAAACAGCGCGGACATATTCGCCCGCCAACGGCGCATCGCCGAGATCGCCGATGCTGAACAGTTTGGCGCGCAATCCATCGTCGATGTCGTGATTGACGTAGGCGATGTCGTCGGCCAATGCCGCGATCTGTGCTTCGAGGCCGGGCCAGGAATCGAGATCGAGATTCATGCGCGCATCGAAACTAGCGATCGGCGCGGGAAGCTTTTTGCCGGTGAGCGGGCCGTTGTGTTTCACCAAGCCTTCGAGCGTTTCCCAGGTCAGATTCAATCCGTCGAAATCGGCGTAGCGATGTTCGAGCTTGGTGACGAGGCGCAGCGCGTGCGCATTGTGATCGAAGCCGCCGATGGAGGCGGTGACTTTGCTTAGTGCTGCTTCGCCCGCGTGGCCGAACGGGGTGTGGCCGAGATCGTGGGCCAGTGCGAGGGCTTCGGCCAGATCCTCGTCCACCGCCAGCACGCGGGCAACGGAGCGCGCCAGTTGCGCCACTTCCAGCGAATGGGTGAGGCGCGTGCGGTGATAGTCGCCGCCTTCGTGTTCCACGAAAACCTGGGTCTTGTGCTTGAGGCGGCGGAAGGCGGCGGAATGAATCACCCGGTCGCGGTCGCGGCTGTAGCAGGTGCGCGTGGGGCTTTCGGGTTCCGCATAAAACCGGCCACGGCTGTCGGCGGGCCGGGTGGCGAAGGGGGCCTTGGCCGCGGGCGGCTCGAAAAGAGGCGGAATCAGGCGGCCGGGCTTTGTTTCCATGGCCTTTGCGGATGGCTTCGGCAATGACTACATAGGGCCTATGGACGCCCAAACAGCAACCCCTCCTTCTTCCGCGGCCCCCGCCCCGATGACCGTCTCCGCCCGGGCGGCGAAGCGGATCGCGCAGATCCTCAAGGCCGAAGCGGAACCGATGATGCTGCGCCTGGCCGTGACGGGCGGCGGCTGCTCCGGCTTCCAGTACAATTTCACGCTCGACGACACGCGCATGGACGACGATCTCGTGATCGAACGCGACGGCGCGACGGTGCTGGTCGATCCGATGTCGCTCGATTTCCTTCAGGGCGCAGAACTCGATTTCGTCGACGATCTGATCGGTGCTGCGTTCAAGGTGAACAATCCGAACGCGAGTTCGTCGTGCGGATGCGGGACCAGCTTTTCGGTTTGATGCCGTAACCCCCAATATAACTCCGCCTCGCCACTGTTTCGCGAGGTCGCGACGGGTGACGAGGCGGAGGTCAGAGCTACGGCAGGCGGAGAAGCCGGCCGCCCTCACGCGTTGCTGCCTTCCGCACCTT
>CAZTCU010000212.1:0-5351 GCA_964612235.1 uncultured Rhizobium sp. | reverse complement strand
GGCTTCAGCATGCTCTCGACGATGAGATCGATATAGCCCATCGCAAGCAGCGCGTAGCCGTAGCAATCCCCGCCGAAATAGCTCATGCGCGCCGCCGCGCAGACGTTGCGGAAGGCGCGCCGGTCGTTCTGGTCGAAGAACGCCCAGGGATGGGTGGTCGAAACCACCGCGTGGGCCAGCGACGAACATTCGCGCACGCGCAAGGTCTCGCGGCCCTCCGGCGTGATGAGTTCGGATTTTCCCGCAAACCCGATAAAGCGTTCGCGCAGAACCGGCTGGTCGATGATGCCAAGGATGCGTTTGCCGTCTTCCTCGAGCGCGATCAGCGTGCCCCAGGTGTGACGGCCCGTGATGAAAGCGCGCGTGCCGTCCACCGGATCGAGCACCCATGTCAGCCCCGACGTGCCGGGCTTGTGCCCGTATTCTTCGCCGAGGATCGCGTCGTGCGGCCGTTCCGCGTCGATGATCTTCCGGATCGCCTCCTCCGCACCCTTGTCGGCGGCAGTGACGGGATCGAACATCGCCACGCCCCCGACAGAGCCTTTGTCGTCTATGGCGATGCGCTGACGGAAATAGGGACGGATCACCTCGCCCGCCCGATCGGCGAGCTTGTGAGCGAACTGGATGGTGGCGGTATCGAGCGGCATGCTCCTTCCCTAGCAAGGTTGGCCCGACACTTCACCTCCCCAACCGGCAAAGACTGTTCCCGCCGGCTTGGGGGAAGGCTCCATTCGGCCTCCTCGCGGGGAGGAGAAAGGCTATACTCGGGTGCCATTGGGGGCGCGCATGACCGTCAATCCCGTCACCGCCACACGCATCAGCCTGGTCGCGGCGCTGCTGCTTCTGGCCATCGTCGTCTACAACCTCTTCCAACCCGCGATGACGATTTGCGGCGATCTCGATCCCGGCTACCAGCCGATCATCGCCTTCGAACTCGCCCGCTCGGTGCCCGATTTGCACGCGATCTTCGGCGATGCGCCCGGCGCCTGCCGCGAGGCGCTCACCGCCCGCTTCGCGTTCATCAACATGGCGGACGATTTCCTGTTCATTCCGCTTTACGGGATTTTCCTGTTCTTCTTCTTTCTCGCCATCCGCAACCGCGATGAAAAACTCGCTCGCATTGGCGCGATCGTCGTGCTCGCCGCCTGCCTTGCCGATTATGTGGAGAACACCTGCCTTTTTGGCATCGCCGGCAATCCGGATGTGCACGGCACGGCGCTGTCGCTTCTGCCCTGGGCAACCGGTGTCAAATGGATGGGCCTCGCCATCGCGGGCGCCATCGGCGGATATATCCTTTCACGCGCGGGCGGCCTCAGCTGGCTCATCGCGCTTCTGTGTTTCGCGGGGCTCCTTATCGTCATCGCCGCCATGGCCGATCCGCACCGCTTCGGCCATCTGGCCTCCAACGGAGTCACGATAAGCTGGGTGATCTTCCTGATCGCGGATGCGATATTCGTATTGAGGCCTCAGGCGGCGCGTATCGCATAACGCACGGGCAGCGTCTTCAATCCGCTGACAAACACCGATTGCACGCGCTTGCCCTCGCCCACCTGCTCGATATGGTCGAGGCGCTTCAGCAGTTCGGTGAAGAACGCCTTGATCTCCATCTTGGCGAGATGCTGCCCCAGGCACACATGCGCACCGTATCCGAACGCGACGTGCCGGTTGGGATCGCGGTCGATCTTGAAGGAGAAAGGATCGGGAAAGACGTCGTCGTCGCGATTGCCCGACAGGTAGAGAAGCGAAAGCGCCTGCCCTGCCTTGATCTGCTTGCCGCGCAACACATAATCCTCGGTCGCGGTGCGCATGAAATGCTGCACCGGCGTCACCCAGCGGATCATCTCGTCCACCGCCGAATTGAGCAGCGCCGGATTTTCCTTGAGCCGCTTCATCTGGTCCGGGTTGGCGATCAGCGCCTGCAAGCCGCCCGCTATGGTCGAGCTCGTCGTGTCATGCCCCGCCGTCGCCACGATAATGTAATAGGACGCGGTTTCTATATCGCCCAGCGGACAACCGTTCACCTTGCCGTTGGCGATGACGCTGGCGAGATCCTCACCGGGCTTCGCGCGCCGTTCCGCCGTGATGCTCTGGAAATACTGGAAGAAGTCGAAGATCGCGTTGCTCGTCTCCGACGCATCGGGGCGCTGCATGTCGGGGTCGGTGCCGCCGAACAATTCCTGCGTCAGCTTCAGCATGCGCGGTTCGTCGGTTTCCGGCACGCCCATGATCGACATGATGACGTGCAGCGGATAGTAGACCGCGATCGATTTCACGAAATCGCACTCCGGCCCCAGCTCCATCATCTTGTCGACATAGCGCCTGGAAAGCTCTGCCATGCGCGCTTCGAGCTTTTTCAGATTGCCCGGCATGAACCAGGGCTGCGTCAGCCCGCGATAGGCGCGGTGATCGGCGCCATCCATGTCGATCAGCGTGCGCAGCGGCGACACGCGGCCCGTCTTCGGATCGGGTCCGCCCCACATCGCGGCGAGGCTTTTCTCCGCCTCGATATCCATCAGCACCGAACGCGGCTCGTTGAGGAATTTGTCGTTGAGCTTTTCGATTTCCAGGATGTCGGCGTGTTTCGTCACCGCCCAATAGGGGCGCACGCCGTCCGGCGTCGTCCAATGTACCGGATCGTTCTTGCGCAGATCGGTGAGGATCGCGTGCAGCCGCTTCTCGTCGCCATAGGTGGCGGGTGAAGCGATGGCATTGTCGATCGAAATCGTATCCGTACTCATGGCATACCCCGGAAAAACTGTCGCCGATTGTTCTTCAACCGTGTCCGGCCCGCAAGGCGCTTCTGTGCGAATGGAAGCACAATGTGAACCGGGTTCAGCTTGGCAACGCGAACGCGATCACCTGATCGCCGCGCTTCGTGTTGGATTTCGCATGCCCGCCCGCGGCAATGACGACATATTGGCGCCCCTTCCACACATAGGTCATCGGCGTTGCCTGTCCGCCCGCGGGCAAGCGGCCGCGCCACAATTCCTTGCCGGTCCCGGCGTCGAACGCGCGCAGGTAATTGTCGAGCGCCGCCCCGATGAAGACAATCCCGCCCGCCGTCGCGATAGGCCCGCCGAAATTCGGCGTGCCCGTCTTCTTGCCCAAGATATATTCCGAGAACGGCGCCAGATCTTCCGTCGTGCCCAGCGGCACCGACCACAACACGCGCCCGTCATGCATGTCGATAGCGTGGAGTTGCCCCCAGGGCGGCGGATTACACGGCATACCCAGAGGCGACAGCACAATATCGCGCCGCATCCCATAAGGCGTGCCGGCCTGCGAGGAGATTTCCTTGCCCGGTTCCGCCGCCTTTCGCTTGGCGAAATCTTTCCGGGGAATGAGCGTTACGACATGCAGCGCGCTCGACGTGTTCACATAAACCACGTCGCGCGATTGATCGAAGGCAAGCCCGCCCCAATTCATGCCGCCCCCGGTGAACGGATAGATGAGCGTGCCCTGCAATGTCGGCGGTGTGTAAAGCCCGTCGGCGCGGTTCGCCGCGATCATCTTCCGGCACGCGCCGCGATCCCAGAACGTCAGCCCGAACGCATCGTCCGGCTTGATGCGGCTGGGCGAAAGCGCAACGGGTGCCACGGGAAACGGCTGCGTCGGCGAAAGCTTCTCGCCCGGCGCGCCCTTTTGCGGCACCTTGCGTTCCACCACGGGGATGAGCGGCGCACCGGTTTCGCGGTCGAAGCTGAACAGCAACCCCTGCTTGGTCGCCTGCAATACCGCGGGCCGTGTCTTGCCCTTGTAGGTCACCATGCCGAGCGTCGGCTGCGCGGGCACGTCGTAATCCCAGACATTGTGATGCACGATCTGGAACGACCACGCGACTTCGCCCGTGTCGATCTTCAGCGCCACCACGGCATCGGCGAAGCGATCGTCGCCCACGCGCTCAGCACCATAGAAATCCGGACTCGGACTCGATGTGGGCAGGAACACGAGGCCGCGTTCCTCATCCACGCTCATCGGCGCCCAGACATTGGCAGCGCCCGCCTTGAACGGTGCGGTCGCCAGCGGATTGAACCGCCATTTGACCGCGCCCGTCTTCGCGTCGAACGCATTGACGATGCCGGGCAATTCATGGAGCCGCTGATTGTCGTCAATCGACGACCCCACAATCACCAATCCCCGCGCCACCACGGGCGGAGAGGTGATGGCCGCCTGTCCTTTGCGCGCCGGCTTGAATTCGGGATCGACCGCCACCGTCCCCTCGCGCCCGAAACCCGCGCAAGGCTTTCCCGTCTTCGCATCCAGCGCGATCAGGCGGCGATCATTGGTGTTGAGGAAGATGCGCGCCGCGCAAACGCCGCTGCCGCCGCTCTTCCAGAACGCCACACCGCGGCAGTTGTAGTTGTTGGCATACCTCACATGCGGATCGATCTTCGGATCGAAGCGCCACAATTGTTTTCCCGTTCCAGGATCGACCGCGCTCACCGCATTGAACGGCGAACAGACATAAAGCCTGCCGTCCGCCAGGATCGGCGTGTTCTCGAAGGACGCGCCTTTGATGGAATCGGCATGACGTTCCATCTCGCCGGTCGAAAACCTCCAGGCGACTTCGAGCTTGCTGACATTCGCAGGCGTGATCTGGCGCGCGGCGGAATAGCGTTGTCCGCCCTGGTCGCCGCCATAAGCCGGCCAACCGGGCTCGGCAGCCCTCGCGGGCGCCGCCGCCAACAGAAGCGCGGTCAGCGAAGCGAGTACCTTCAGCACTCCTTCGCCGCCCATGCCTATTTTCCTTCTTTGACGACCTGTTCCACCGCCACGGTCTGCAGCTCTTCCAGCCGCTTGCGGATCGCATGGTCGGAGAGCGTCATCCCCTTGGCCTGGAAGTCCTTGAGAACCTTGCGCACCACGTCTTCGATGCCTTCTTCCTCGAAATCGGCCTTGACCACTTCCTTGGCGTATTCGTCGGCGGCGTCCCCGGTGACGCCCATTTCGCCGGCCGCCCACAGGCCCAGAAGCTTGTTGCGGCGCGCGTTCACCTTGAAGCGCGTCTCCTCATCGTGGGCCCATTTGGCTTCGGCAGCCTTCTCCCGATCCTTGAACGCATCGCTCATTCCATAACCTCTTGAAAGTAATGCACTATTTATGCGACCTGCCGCCTTCTTGGCCGACAATAGCCGAAGGCTGGGGGTGAAAGAACCGCCGCATTGCCGCGACCTTCCCCCTGTTTTAAGTTGGCTCTCCTGCGGGGCCGGACAAGCCCCGTTTTTGCTTTTGGGCGCATTTTTCCCGCCCGAGGACACCCCAATGAAACGCCGCCGCATGATTTACGAGGGCAAGGCCAAGATCCTCTACGAGGGTCCCGAGCCTGGCACCGTCATCCAGTATTTCAAGGA
>CAZTCU010000211.1:0-5364 GCA_964612235.1 uncultured Rhizobium sp. | reverse complement strand
CCAGCTCGAAGGCGCGGGCATGCGCGACCTGCTGCGCAAGATGAAGCCCGACCACATCAACGATCTGGTCGCGCTTGTGGCGCTCTATCGTCCGGGCCCGATGGATTCGATCCCGAAATACATAGCCTGCAAGCGCGGCCGCGAGAAGCCGGAATATCTGCACCCCAAGCTGGAGCCTATCCTCAACGAAACCTATGGCGTCATGACGTATCAGGAAGACGTCAGAAACATCGCGCGCGAACTGGGAGGTTATTCGCTCGGCCAGGCCGACCTCTTGCGCCGTGCCATGGGCAAAAAGATCGCCTCCGAAATGGCGGCACATGAAGAACGGTTCGTCAAAGGCGCCGAAGAACGCGGCGTCGCGAAGGGCATTGCACAGCAGATATTCGAGCAAGCCGCGAAATTCGCGGGCTACGGTTTCAACAAGGGCCACGCCGCCGCCTACGCGCAAGTCGCCTATCAAACGGCCTTTCTGAAGGCCAATTATCCGGTCGAATTCCTCGCCGCATCGATGACGCTGGATATCGGCAACACCGACCGCCTCAACATCTTCCGTCAGGAAGCCCAGCGCCTCGGCATTCGCGTTCTGCCGCCGGACATCAACCGTTCGGACTCGTTTTTCACCGTCGATGCCGAAGAAAAAATCATCTTCTATGCGCTCGCCGCCGTGAAAGGCGTTGGCCGTCAGGCGATGGATCACGTCGTCGAATTGCGCAAGCAGGGCGGCCCGTTCCGTTCCATCTCGGATTTCGCGCGCCGCATCGATCCGCGGCTGGTCAACAAGCGCGCCTTCGAAAGTCTTGTGCGCGCGGGCGCCTTCGATTGCCTGCACCGCAATCGCCATCAACTCGTGAAATCCGCCGACGTCATCCTCGGCGGCAGCGCGCTCGCCGCGCGCGAACGCGAAAGCGGCCAATCCATGCTGTTCGGCGGCAGCGACGAAACACCGGAAGATCTGCGTCTGACACCCATCGACGAATGGCTGTCGCACGACCGCCTGAACGAAGAATTCGGCGCCATCGGATTCTATCTGTCGGGCCACCCGCTAGATGGCGTGCGCGCCGCCTTGAAACGCCTTGGCGCCGTCACCGTCGCACAACTCCACGAAGACCGCCGCCGCTCCGGTTTCCGCGCCCTGGTCGCAGGCACCGTGATCCGCAAACAGGAACGGCGCGGCCGCAGCGATCAGCAATACGCCTTCGTTTCCCTGTCCGATCCCACCGGCATGTTCGAAGTGATGGTGTTCTCGGAAGTGCTGGCCGCCTCGCGCCAGCTTATGGAAGCCGGAAAGTCCGTCCTGATGGCGGTTGCCGTCGATTGGACCGACGACGAACTCAAACTGCGCGCGCTGTCCTGCAACGATCTCGAAAAAGCCGCCGCCGATGCGGGGGAGGGGCTACGTATATTTCTTGAAAACGAATCCCCCTTGAATGGCATCGCCACCCAACTGAACCGCCCCGGCAAAGGCATTGTTACGATCGTCGTCCCAGCAGGCGAGGGCCGCGAGGTCGAAATCAAGCTGCCCAAACAGCTTCAGATCACCGCCGCACACCGAAACGCGATCAAATCGCTGCCCGGCGTCGCAACCGTCGAAGCCGTCTAGAGAGAGGAGACCGCCCCGCCAAGACGCCGCAATCCTTCCGCCAGCAATTTGGGGTCCTGTGCAAAACAGATGCGCACATGCGCATCCGACGCCGCATCGTCCTCCGGCCCGAACGCCGAACCCGGTGCCACGCCGACCTTCGCGCCGTGAACCAGTCCACTCGCGAATTCGAGACTGTTTTTCAGCCCCTCGATTTGCAGGAAGCCGTAAAACGCCCCTTCTGGCCGGATCCAGCGAATGCGATTCTGTTCCCGCAAGAAGTCTTCGACCACTTCGCGCCCCGCCCGGCACCGCGCCAGCATCTGCCCGCGAAATTCATCTCCCTGAGGCGAAAGTGCGGCGAGCGCTCCCCACTGCGCGAACGTCGTAGCGCCCGTATTGTTGGCGGCGCTCATCACATACATCTGCTGGTCAAGGCTCTGCGGATGCACCAGCCATCCGATGCGCCACCCCGTCATCGCCCACGGCTTCGAGAACGAATTGATCACGAACACGGCATCGTCCGGCTCCGCGATCTGCAGGAACGAAGGCGCATGCGTTGCGCCGTCATATACAAGCGTCCCGTAAACCTCGTCGCTGATGATCGCGATGCCGCGCCGACGCGCAAATTCCAGCACCGCAACCTGCTGTTCGCGCGACATCACCCATCCCGTCGGATTTCCCGGCGAAGCGATGAAGATCGCCTTGGTGCGCGCGTCGCACGCCGCAAACAGCTTATCGAGATCCAGCCGCCAACGCGGCGGCGATACATTCCACTCTTCCTCGAGCCGCGCGAACTTGATCTCGGCGCCCGTCATTTTCGCGGCCTGGAAAATATTCGGCCAAACCGGCGACACGCACACCACGTTGTCTCCGGTCTCGATCACGCATTGCAGCGCCGTGACGACCGCCAGCATGGCCGCTCCCGGCACGGTAATGCGCTCCAGCGCTATATCTCTTTGAACGGTCCGTGCATGGAACGCGCGTATGGCCTCGCGCAACGGCATGATCCCGCGCGATGTGGTGTAAAACGTCCGTCCTTTATCCAGCGCATCCTTCGCCGCGTCGCAGATGAAGCTGGGCGTCACGAGATCGCTCTCGCCGAACCACAGCGGGATGATGTTCGGATCGCCCAATCCCAGCATGGCCACTCTGCCGATGCCGTTTGGTTCGAGGTTGACGATGGAGGAACGAAGCGGGGAGGAGCGGTTTTGCGTCATGCACGCGACTGTAACCTCATTTGGTCGCTCAGGAGATCAAATCGCCGCGCATGGCGGCCCCGCCCCAAACGAAAAGCGGCGCCCGAAGGCGCCGCTTACTTCCCCGTGCTGGGAAAATCAGGCCCGTTTGCGACGGCGGGCTGCAATCCCAGCAAGGCCCGCTCCCAGAAGCGCGAGAGATGCCGGTTCCGGAGTGGGCGTCGCCGTTCCACTGACGAACAAGCGAATATGATCGCCGCCCTTGCTGCAGTTGCCATATCCGTCGTCATAGGTGTCGCATTCGAACGATTCCGTTGCGACCAACGCATCCGGCGTTCCATCGGAAAGCGAATGCTCGAACACGAGGTGCAGGAATCCCTGATAGTAGTGGGGTGTGCTGCGGCTCAAATCGAGCACGGTATCGAGCGGCCAATTGATCTGGCTTGGATCGGTACCGACGATATAGGCGTAGCCGGAGAAGACGCCGTCCGAAGTCGTGATCGTCGTAGGAATGGCTGGATACCCATACACGTTCAACGAGATGACCCCGGTGGCTGTGGATCCGTCCGCCAGCGTACCGGTGAAATTATAGGTGATTGGCAGCGCATTCGCGGGAACCGCAGCCAGGGAAAAAGCGACCGCTGCAGCCGCCGTAATTGCCCGAAAAGTCTTAACAAAAAAGCTCATTCTGAGCGCCCCGAGTCCCGATTCTGTACTAAAGTTAGCCGTGTCAGGACGTTTTTGCCCAAATTTCGCCTTTCATGGTTAACGCTGGAACTTTCGGGCGCCCGGTTTCCCTTGCGTCTCCCGAGTGTGCCCCCTATAAGCCGCGCCATCTGCGCGCGAGGGTGGGTTCATGGGGTGAGTTGCCCCGTCCCCGTCCGGTGCCCGAAAGGGTCACACCCCTCGCGTCTGCTCAACCGGAAAAGGAGACGTTTTCCAATGGCTTTGCCAGATTTCTCTATGCGCCAACTGCTTGAAGCGGGCGCGCATTTTGGCCATCGCACGCAGCGCTGGAACCCCAAGATGTCGCCGTTCATCTTCGGAGCGCGCAACGATATTCACATCATCGACCTGACCCAGACGGTCCCTCTGCTGCACCAGGCCCTCGTCGCCCTGCGCGACGTCGCGGCTGGCGGCGGACGCATCCTGTTCGTCGGCACAAAGCGCCAGGCGTCGGAGCCTGTTGCGGCGGCCGCGAAGCGTTGCGCCCAGTACTACGTGAACCACCGCTGGCTCGGCGGCACGCTGACGAACTGGCAGACCATCTCGAACTCGATCAAGCGCCTTCGCTCGATCGAAGAGACGCTGGGTTCGGCTCAAGGTTCCGGTCTCACGAAGAAGGAATTGCTCGGCCTGCTGCGCGAACGCGACAAGCTCGAACGTTCGCTCGGCGGTATCAAGGAAATGGGCGGTCTTCCGAACATGCTGTTCGTGATCGACACCAACAAGGAATCCATCGCGGTTGCCGAAGCGCGCAAGCTTGGCATTCCGGTGACGGCGATCGTCGATTCCAATTCCGATCCGGATGGCATCACCTATCCGATACCGGGTAACGACGATGCCGCGAGGGCCCTGTCGCTCTATTGCGACCTTGTCGCACGCGCGATCATCGATGGTCTTTCCGAAGGTCAGGTGGCCGCAGGCGTCGACACTGGCGCAGCAACCGTGCTGCCCGACGAAACGCCAGCCGCGGAAGCGACCGCAGCTTAAGCCTTTCAGGAGTTCTGGATATGTCGAATATCACCGCTTCGATGGTGAAAGACCTGCGCGACAAGACGGGCGCAGGCATGATGGATTGCAAGGCAGCCCTGGGTGAAACCAACGGCGATGCCGAAGCTGCCATCGACTGGCTCCGCAAGAAGGGCCTGATGAAGGCCGCGAAGAAAGCCGGCCGCGTGGCTGCCGAAGGCCTCGTCGGCGTCGCCGTTGGCGGCGACACGGGCGCGCTTGTGGAAGTCAATTCCGAAACCGATTTCGTCGCGCGCAACGATCAGTTCAAGGACTTCGTCAAGAGCGCCGCCGAGATCGCGCTCGAAATCGACGGCGATCTCGAAAAGCTGCTGACGAAGCCCATGGGCAGCGCCACCGTGCAGGACGAACTGACCGGCCTGATCGCCAAGATCGGCGAGAACATGAGCGTGCGCCGCGTGGCGGCTCTCGCCGTGAAGCCTGGTGTCGTCGCGTCTTATGTCCACAACGCATCGTCTCCCGAACTCGGCAAGATCGGCGTTCTCGTCGGTCTCAAGTCGGAAGGCGATAAGGCGAAACTGTCGGCTTTCGGCAAGCAGCTTGCAATGCATGTGGCGGCCGCGGCTCCGCTCGCGCTGACGCCAGAACATCTTTCGGCCGATGTGATTGAGCGCGAGCGCAACGTGCAGCGCGAACTCGCCAAGCAGTCGGGCAAGCCGGACAACGTCATCGACAAGATGATCGAAGGCCGGATGCGCAAGTTCTACGAAGAGTCCGTGCTGATGTCGCAGATCTTCGTCATCGACGGCGAAACACCCGTGAGCAAAGCGGTCGAGAAGCTGGCCAAAGAAATCGGTCAGCCGGTCGAAGTCGTTGGCTTCGTGCGCTTCC
>CAZTCU010000210.1:0-5388 GCA_964612235.1 uncultured Rhizobium sp. | reverse complement strand
ATGTGCCTTGCGGCCCGATCAACCGGGTGGACCAGGTGTTCGCCGATCCCCAAGCCATCGCTCGCGGCCTCACCGTCTCGATGGCGCATGCGACCGGCCCGCTCGATCTCGTCGCAAGCCCGCTCAAGCTGGCAAAGACCCCGCCAGACTACCGCCTGCCCCCACCGCTTCTAGGCGAACACACCGACGAGGTGTTGCGGGAGGTTTTGGAGTTGGAAGAAAACGTCGTTCGAAGTCTGCGTGAAAAAAGTGTGATTGCATAATACTTACCTCCCCTTACGCGGGGAGGTCGACGCGCATCAGCGCGGCGGGTGGGGACGTGCAACAAACTCCGCGTGTGAAAGCCCCACCCGGTCGCGTGCCGATGCACGCGCCCGACCTCCCCGTAAAGGGGAGGTAAGAATAAGAAATGGATCGCTCTCACGCTTCATGCATTTTCCGTTCGATGGCCTACGAACTCCACTATTGGCCGACCATCCAGGGCCGCGGCGAATATGTCCGCCTTGCGCTGGAAGACGCCGCCATCCCCTATCGCGATGTGGCGCGCGGCAAGAACGGCGACGAAAAGCTCTCAAAGGAACTGGATGACCCGCGGATGGAGCATCCGCCCTTCGCGCCGCCCTTCCTGAAAGCGGGCAAGCTCGTGATCGGACAGACCGCGAACATCCTTCTGTTCCTCGGCGAACGGCACGGCCTTGCGCCCAAAGGCGATGCCGGGCGCTTCTGGACGCATCAGCTGCAACTGACCATCGCCGATCTCGTGGCCGAGATTCATGACAGCCATCATCCCATCGCAAGCGGGCTCTATTACGAAGACCAGCAAAAGGAAGCCGCCAAACGCGCCAAAGATCTGCGCGAAAACCGCCTGCCGAAATACTTGGGCTATTTCGACCGCGTGCTGAAGAAGAACGGGAGCGGCTGGCTTGTCGGCCGCTCGCGCACTTACGCCGATCTTTCGCTGTTCCAGATCGTCGAAGGCCTGCGCTACGCCTATCCCGTCGCGACAAAGAAACTCGAACGAAAATTCCCCTCGCTCACGGAATTGCGCGATCGCGTGGCGGCCCGGCCCAATATCGCCCTTTATTTGAAATCCGAGCGCCGCATCCCATTCACCCGCCAGGGCATTTTCCGCCATTATCCGGAGCTGGACGGCTGAAATTAAACATGACCGCGAACGTGATTTGCGAAACGAAGCGGTAAGGCGGAGCGTTTACACTATGTTCGTCTAAAGGCCGCTCGTGATGCGCGCTGACCGGGCATTATCGCTTCTCCTCGCTGCCGTTTTCGCCGGTTTCTCAACCGCGGCCTATTGCCAGGACGCGATGGGATGGCAGGACCAGCGCACGGTGGCGCTTCAATCGCCCGGCCGCTCCATGTCGATGCTCCGCCTTCTCGACCGCAACCACGATGTGGGCCGGCGCGAAACGGGCGATGAAGTCCGGCTTGGCCACGATGTGACCATTCGCGAGGGCCGGGCCTACCTCTTCACCGCCCGAAGCGACGATTTCCCCCTCGCCCAATTTTCCGGCGCGGTGGACGGCAAAGGCCTCCATCTCATCATGTCATGGCCACCATGACGGACCGGGCGGCCTGACGCACTTTTCTAACCAGCCCGCATACAGTATGTGTCCCCGCCCCGGCATGAAGCCGGGCTGGAGAAAGAATATGTCGTATAAAGTCGCCATCGTCGGCGCGACCGGCAATGTGGGCCGCGAGATGCTGAATGTACTGGCCGAGCGCCAGTTTCCCGTGAGCGAAGTGGTGGCGCTGGCCTCCACGCGCTCCATCGGCACGGAAATCTCGTTTGGCAACAAGACGCTGAAGGTGAAGGCGCTCGACTATTACGACTTCAAGGGCACCGATATCTGCCTGATGAGCGCGGGCGGCAAGATTTCGAAGGAATGGTCGCCCAAGATCGCCGCACAGGGTTGTATCGTCATCGACAATTCCAGCGCCTGGCGGATGGACCGCGATGTGCCGCTGGTGGTGCCGGAGGTGAATGCCGCGGCGCTGGACGGCATCAAGAAGGGCATCATCGCCAATCCCAACTGCTCGACGGCGCAGCTCGTCGTGGCGCTGAAGCCGCTGCACGACGTGGCGAAGATCAAGCGCCTGGTGGTTTCCACCTATCAATCGGTTTCCGGCGCGGGCAAGGAAGCGATGGACGAATTGTTCACGCAGACGCGTGCGGTGTTCGTGGCCGACCCCATCGAGAAGGGAAAGTTCACCAAGCAGATCGCGTTCAACGTGATCCCCCATATCGGCGACTTCATGGATTCGGGCTACACCAACGAAGAATTCAAGATGATGGTCGAAGTGCAGAAGATTCTCGATCCGGACATCCAGACCACCGTCACCTGCGTGCGCGTGCCGGTATTCGTGGGCCATTCGGAAGCCGTGACAATCGAATTCGAAAAGCCGCTGACGGCATCGGATGCGCGCAACATCCTGCGCCAGGCGCCGGGCGTGCTCGTCGTCGACAAGCGCGAGGACGAAGGCTACATCACGCCGGTCGAATGTGCCGGCGAAGACGCGACCTATGTCAGCCGCATCCGCCGCGACCCCACCGTCGAACACGGTCTTTCGATGTGGATCGTCTCCGACAATCTGCGCAAAGGCGCTGCACTGAACGCCGTGCAAATCGCCGAATGCCTGATCAACCGGAAGCTGCGCAAGAAGGCCGCGTAACAGCCCCAATCGTCATGGCCCGGCTGGTCCGGGCCACCCATCCCGTGCGCGTCTGCGCACGGAAGAGCCCTACGATCACCTGGGTGGCCCGCATTCGCGGGTCATGACATTATGGGGTTATGGATCAAACCGAATTTGCCAATCTGATCGAACGCTTCTCCGCCGCCGCGACAGCGGGCGACGGTAAGGCACTTTCGGAATGCTTCACGCCGGACGGCACCTATTTCGACTACATCTACGGCCCGCACAAAGGCCGCGGTGCAATCGCCGACATGCTGGAAAATCTGTTCCATCGCGACGCGGCGGAATATGACTGGACGTTCTACGAGCCCGTGGTGAATGGAAACATCGGTTACGCGCACTCGCTTTCGACCTTCGTTTCCAAAGTGCCGGATTATGCGGGCCGCGAGATCGTGATCGACGGCATCAGCCGCTTCGTGCTGCGGGACGGCCTTATCCACGAATACCACGAGAGCGTGAATGGCGGCGTGGCGCACGCCCAACTGGGGCTCGCGGCCGAACGCATGGCGAAAGTGATGGCGCGTTGGGCCAAATGGTTGCGCGAACGCCCCGATGTGGAAGCCTATCGGGCAGCGGTGCGCGCCCGCTACGCCAAGTGATGTTCGCCCGCCTTGCCGCAATCGCAACGCTCGCTGTGCTGCTCGCAGCCTGCGTCGGTTCCCGCCCTGACGGCGCGATGTGCCCTGCCATACAGACAGAAGATTCCGCCTATAGCACCGCCCTCTCATCGTTCGCGACGCAAAGCGACGTCCCCGCGCGGTCGCAGGTAAACATCCTCGTGCTCTCGGGCGGCGGCGCGTGGGGTGCGTATGGCGCGGGATTCCTCAACGGCTGGTCGGCACGCTATCCACAATTGGGCGAACCGCGACCCCAATTCGACGTCGTCACCGGCGTCTCGACGGGCGCCATCATCGCCCCATTTGCGCTGCTCGGCCCCGATTACGATCGGCGCATAGCCGACGCCTTCCGTGGCGTATCGAGCGACACGCTCTTTCGGCAGCGTTCCGTCTTCGGGTTGCCGTTCTGGAATTCCCTCAAAGATCCCGAGCCTATGCGCAAGGAAGTCGCCGCCGCGCTCGATGACGATGCGATCACGCACCTCGCCCATGCCGCAGCAGAGCATCGCTCGCTCTGGGTGGGGGCGGTCAATTTCGACAGCGGCGCCTTCACCGAATTCGATCTCACCGAGATCGCCGCAACCAAACCGGCGGACGACGCACGCAAGGCAATGGTCCAGCGCATCCTCGCGGCCTCCGCCATTCCGGGCTATTTCCCCCCGCGTTTCATCGGCGGCTGCATGTATATGGATGGCGCGGTGCGCGAAAACCTGTTCCTCGCGCAAATCGGCGAAGCCATCAGGGCTGCGATGGGCGGGCGCGTCGGCAAACCGACCGTGACCAATATCTATGCCATCATCAACGGCCCGATGGCGCCGCATCCGCATCTGACCGACAACACGCTTGTCGGCGTCGGCGTGCGCGGGTTCGAAATCGCCGCCGACCAGATACAGCTGGCCTCGTTGCGCGAGGTCCATGATTACGCCAAAGCCCACGGTTATCGCTTCGCCTGGACAAGCGCCGACGACGTGATCGCCAACCCGGGCGAAACGCCATCCGCCGATCGCTGCCAGGCGCCCGAGACCACAACCGCTCAGTTCACCGCCGCCTTCACTGCCTGCCTGTTCGACGCGGGCCAGCGCAAGGCGATGGCCGCGACCGCGCCCTGGCGCTCCGACCGGCCGTAACCCGGCATTGTGCGCCGCATAGCCGCTTGGCCGTGGGTGGCCCAAAATGCTAGCAGTTTCGGGAAATAAGGGGATTTTCCATGGCACATATCCGTCCGCGCCGCAGCGTTCTCTACATGCCGGGATCAAACCCGCGTGCGCTTGAGAAAGCGCAAACGCTACCCGCCGACGCGCTGATCCTCGATCTCGAAGATGCCGTGGCGCCCGACGCGAAGGATGCGGCCCGCCTGCAAGTCTTTGACGCGGTGAAGGCCAAAGGCTTCGGCAAGCGGGAGATCATCATCCGCATCAACGGCCTTTCGACGCCCTGGGGCGCGGAAGACCTGAAGGCCGCCGTCGAAGCGGGCCCCGACGCCATTCTCGTTCCGAAGATTTCCAAGCCCGAAGACCTGCACGAAATCGACAATCGCATCGGCCATAAAAGTGCCGTGCGCGTCTGGGCGATGGTGGAAACGCCGCTTGCCATCCTCAACATCCAGGCCATCGCATCGGCCGCGGGCAGACTTTCGTGCTTCGTGATGGGCACCAACGATCTCATCAAGGAAGTGCGCGGGCTGCACACGCCCGACCGCATGAATCTCTCGGCAGCGCTTGGGCTTTCCGTGTTGGCGGCGCGTGCCAACGGCCTCGCCGTGATCGACGGCGTCTACAACGACATCCAGAACACCGATGGTTTCGCCGAAACCTGCCGCCAGGGCCGCGCCTTCGGTTTCGACGGCAAGACCCTGATCCATCCTTCGCAACTCGACGCCTGCAACGATATCTTCGCGCCGTCTCCTGCCGAAGTGGACGCCGCGCGCAAGGTGATTGCCGCCTTCGAACTGCCGGAGAACAAGGGCAAGGGCGCCATCAAGGTGGACGGCCGCATGGTCGAATTGCTGCACGCCGAAATCGCGAAAGCGACCGTGGCACTGGCGGATGCGATTGCGGAGATG
>CAZTCU010000209.1:1903-5401 GCA_964612235.1 uncultured Rhizobium sp. | reverse complement strand
GAGCTGAAGGCCGGCTCCGATCTGTGCATGAAGGGCTTCTACAAAGCCGGCATGTCGCATTACGAAGCCGCATTGAAGGCCATCGGCGGCAGCGCCACGGCTTCGGCGCACTAGAGTCTTTAATTGTCGCTCTTTCTTACGCCGAACCGGTAGCCACTTCGGCGGAAAACGCTCTAAGCCTCACGTCGAGGGCGCGTTCTTCGATCTCAAGAAGAAGATCGCGCCCTCGGCCAGAAGGTTTGGGCCCCAGGCATGCACCTGCATCGCTTGCGTGTGCCCGTCCTTCCTGAGCGCGAGCGCGCTTTGCACCACGCCGCCCACTTCTTCGGTCAGCGCCACGAAATCGGCGATGGTGCACAGGTGGATGTTGGGCGTTTCGTGCCAGGTGTAGCCGAGCGTCCTCGTCTGCGGCATGCGGCCGTTCGCAAGCAGCGACAACCTGATGCGCCAGTGCCCGAAATTCGGAAACGAGACGGCCGTCAGCTTGCCGATGCGCAAAAGGGCCGCGAGCACGGTCTTGGGCGAGCGCGTGGCCTGTATGGTCTGGCTCAGGATCGCCACATCGAAGATCTGTGCGGGATAATCGCCGAGATCGGTATCGGCGTCGCCCTGCACCACCGAAAGCCCGCGCGCCACGCAGGCATTGACGTTGTGCTGCGACAGTTCGAGGCCGCGCCCGTCGACATTCTTGGTCGCCGCCAGATGTTCGAGCAGCGCGCCGTCGCCGCAGCCGATGTCGAGCACGCGCGCGCCTTGCGGAATGACTTCGGCGATCGCGGCGAGATCGGGGCGCAGTCCGTTGCTCATTTCACGCCGTGGCTCGCCGCGACGGAATTGATGAAGCCGCGCACGGTTGCGAACATTTCCGGCTCGTCGAGCAGGAAGGCGTCGTGGCCGCGGTCGGTGTCGATCTCGACGAAGCTCACATTGGCGGCGGCTGCGTTCAACGCATGCGCGATGTGCTTGTTCTCGACGGTGGGGAACAGCCAGTCGCTGGTGAAGGAGATCAGGCAGAATCGCGCCTTGGTGTTGCGGAAGGCATCGGCGAGCACGCCGTTATAGTCGCTGGCGAGGTCGAAATAATCCATCGCGCGGGTGATGTAGAGATAGGAATTGGCGTCGAAGCGGTCGACGAAGGTCATGCCCTGGTGGCGCAGATAGGATTCGATCTGGAAATCCGGGCCGAAGCCGAACGAGATCGCGTTGCGGTTCTGCAGGTTGCGTCCGAACTTGCGCTGCAAAGCCGCTTCCGAAAGATAGGTGATGTGCGCGGCCATGCGTGCCACCGCCAGACCTTTCGACGGCTGCGTGCCTTCGAGCTGATAGGCGCCGCCCTTCCAGTCGGGATCGCCCCTGATCGCCTGACGGCCCACTTCGTGGAACGCGATGTTCTGCGCGGAATGGTTGGCCGCGGTCGCAATCGGGATGGCGGAGAGCACGCGCTCGGGATAGCTCGCCGCCCATTGCAGCACCTGCATGCCGCCCATCGAACCGCCGAGCACGCAGAGCAAGCGTTCGATGCCGAGCGCATCGAGCAGCATGGCCTGCGCGCGCACCATGTCTTTGATCGTGACGACTGGGAAAGTCAGTCCGTAGGGCTTGCCGGTGGTGGGATCGATGGAGGCAGGTCCTGTCGTGCCCATGCAGCCGCCCACCACATTGGCGCAGATCACGAAGAAGCGGTTGGTGTCGATGGGTTTGCCGGGGCCGACGAGTGTGTCCCACCAGCCGGGCTTGCCGGTGACGGGATGCTGGCTCGCCGCGAACTGGTCGAGCGTCAGCGCGTGGCAGATGAGGACTGCGTTCGATTTCTGCGCGTTGAGTTCGCCATAGGTCATATAGGCGATGGTGACGGGCGAAAGCTCGCGGCCCGCGTCGAGCAGCAGCGGGCGGTCCGCGCCGAAGGTGATGGCCTGGCCCGGATCGACCTCGGGCGCCACGACGGGACGCAGGAATTTCGGATTGGCGGCTTCCGCCATTTCTCACACGCTTTCCGAAACCGGTGGAGCGCCGTTTGCTAAGGCCGCGCTGCCCCCCTGTCAACGAATGCCTGCTCCGCTTTGCTTTTGGGGGCCCTCGCGCTTATGAATGCGCCCCCGAAAAAGCGCCCAAAATCAGAGCCGATTGCCATGTGCCCGCCCCAAGAACCCAGTCCGAAGCCCGGTGTCCTGGACATCGCGCCTTATGTCGGTGGCCGGGCGAGTGCGCCGGGTGTGGCGAAGGTCTACAAGCTCTCGGCCAACGAGAACCCGCTCGGTCCAAGCCCGGCGGCGGTGGCGGCTTACGTCGAGGCGCAGAAGAATCTCGAGCAATATCCCGAAGGCAGCGCGCGGGTTCTGCGTGAGGCGATCGGCACGGCCTTCGGGCTCGATCCCGCGCGCATCGTTTGCGGTGGCGATGGGTCGGACGAATTGCTGAAGATGCTCGGCAATGCGTATCTCCGGGCCGGCGACGAGGTCATCTTCACCGAGCACGCCTTCGTGATCTACAAAATCATCACATTGGCCAACAGCGCGGTGCCGGTGATTGTGCCGGAGAAGAACCTGCACGCCGATGTCGATGCGATATTGGCGGCGGTAACGCCCAAAACGCGGATCGTCTATCTCGCCAATCCGAACAATCCGACCGGCACCTATCTGCCGCATAGCGAAGTGCGCCGGCTGCATGCGGGATTGCGCTCCGACATACTGCTGGTGATCGATGCGGCTTATGCGGAGTATGTGCGCCGGAACGATTACGAATCCGGCATCGAGATGGTGGCGAACTTCAACAATGTCGTGATGACGCGCACCTTTTCCAAGCTTGGGCTTGGGGGCTTGCGGGTCGGCTGGGCCTATTGTCCGGCGGCTGTTGCCGATGTGCTGAACCGTGTTCGCGGACCGTTCAATGTTTCCATGCCGCAGCAGCTTGCGGCGGCCGCGGCGGTGAAGGATCGCGCCCATATCGACAAGTCGGTCGAGCACAATGCGCGTTGGATTTCCTGGCTCAGGGAAGAAATCCGCAAGCTGGGCCTGCGGGTTGATGACAGCGTGGGAAATTTCATGCTTGTCCATTTTGCGGACAAGAAGACGGCAGACGCTGCCGATGCGTTTCTCTCCTCGCGCGGGTTGATCTTGCGGGCCGTCGGCAATTACGGATTGCCGCAATGTCTGCGGTTGTCGGTGGGTACCGAAGAAGCCAACCGGCTGGTCGTGAAAGCTTTGGCTGAATTCATGAGGGGCAAATGAGCAAGCCTCTGTTTGAGAAGGCTGCCCTTCTTGGCGTTGGCCTGATCGGCTCTTCGATGGCGCATGCGATGCGCCGCGGCGGATTGGCCGGGCATATTGCGGGCTATGCGCGCCGTCCCGAAACGCAGGAAGCGGCGAAGAAGGTCGGATTTGCGGATTCCATTCATGGCGATGCGGTTTCCGCCGTGCGCGATGCCGACCTCGTCGTGCTGGCGACACCCGTGGGCGCGTTCGGGGCGCTGGCGAAAGAGATTTCTTCCGTGCTCAAGCC
>CAZTCU010000209.1:0-1803 GCA_964612235.1 uncultured Rhizobium sp. | reverse complement strand
GATGTGATGGACCCGAAGCACCACGACCTCGTGCTCGCCATCACCAGCCATGTGCCGCATCTGATCGCCTACAATATCGTCGGAACCGCCGACGATCTGGAAGCGGTGACGCAAAGCGAAGTGATCAAATATTCCGCGGGCGGGTTCCGCGACTTCACGCGTATCGCGGCGTCCGATCCGACGATGTGGCGCGACGTATTTCTCAACAATCGCGACGCGGTGCTGGAAGTGCTGGGGCGGTTCAGCGAGGATTTGAGCGCATTGCAGCGCGCTATCCGCTGGGGCGACGGGGATGCGCTGTTCAATCTCTTCACGCGCACCCGCGCGATCCGGCGTTCCATCGTCGATGCGGGCCAGGACAGTGCGGCGCCCAATTTCGGGCGCAACCCGAAGAAGACTCAGTAGAGCGGCGCGCTTTCGAGTTTTGTCAGGCCGAACATCTCGCGTGAGAACGTGCCGTCGAGCGCGTGGGTGCCGTCGAGGATCAGGCGGCCCTTGGCGGCGTCGGGTTTGGATTGCACGTCGACAAGTTCGATGCGGCCTTCGCCGCCGCGCCAGGCTTCGAGCGCGGTGCGCCAGTCGGCATCGCCCGAGAGCATGCCTTTCAGGAATTGCGCCATGGTGATGCGCGAATCCACTTTGGCGTAGTCGATGGTCTTGCGCTGCGGCAGCGACAGCGAATCGGCAAAGACGACGAAATCGAGCGCGTCGATCTTGGGGTCGTGGCGCAGATGCACCTCGATGCGGCCCGCGGTGACCTTGGGCGAATCGAAGGCGACCATCACGAGATCGAAACGCGCCAGCCTTCCGTTGCTGGTGATCGCGTCGGCGCGCACGCTGCCTGGCAGGAACGAGAACTGGGCTTCCTTGCCGTCGCTGCCGATCCACGAAAAGCTCTGCTTGCCGCCCGCTTCGAACACGGTCTTGCCGCTGCCATAGCTCAGGCGATGGAGCGCGAAATCTTCCGCCTTCCATTTGAAGGCGCGCGGGCCCGCGAAGCTGAGGCGGAAATCCTTGAACACGGTGTCGACGCGGAAGGGAAAGCCCGTGAGCTGGCGCGAGGCGAAATGCAGGGTGATGCCCGGCGCGATCTCGTGGCCGTTGAGCGCGTCGATCTTTTGCGACCAGGCGCTCGCCTCCCGCCACCATTGCACGCCGACGGCTATGGCGAGAATGACGAAAAGGGAGAACGGCGCGTAGAGGAAGAAGCGGCTGGAATAGCGCATCAGCCCTCGTTTACCCGCAGCGGGAATAGCCGCAAGAGAGGCAAGTGTCGCATCCCTCGATCTTCACGAAACTGGGCGAGGAGCAGCGCGGGCAATAGCGCGCGGGCGCGCCTTCCGCCGCCATGGCGACGGCCCGGCGTTCCTCGCGCGGCAGAACGGAATCGCGCGGGGTCATGAAACCGGTCGCCACCAGATGGCGCTCGATCACCTCGCCGATGGCGGCAAGCAGCGATGGCACATAGCGCCCGCCCATCCATTGTCCGCCGCGCGGATCGAACACGGCTTTCAACTCGTCCACCACGAACGACACGTCGCCGCCGCGCCGGAAGACCGCGCTCACCATGCGGGTCAGCGCCAAGGTCCAGGCATAGGCTTCCATGTTCTTCGAGTTGATGAAGATCTCGAAGGGACGCCTGCGGCCATCCTGCTCGATGTCGTTGACGGTGATGTAGAAGGCGTGATCGGAATCCTGCCATTTGATCTTGTAGGTCTGGCCGGTGAGCAGTTCGGGGCGATCAAGCGGCCTCGTCATGTAAACCACATCGCCCGCGCCCTTCGGCACCGGCAAAGGCAGGCT
>CAZTCU010000208.1:0-5404 GCA_964612235.1 uncultured Rhizobium sp. | reverse complement strand
GTGGCAGATGCCGGTGCCCGGCGGCACGACGCGAAAATTCGCGAACGCCTGCTGGCCCCAGCGCAGGAAGGCGTAGCGTTCGCCGTTACGCTGATATTCGATGGCGACGTTCTTCTTGAACGAATCCTTCCTGCCGAAATTGTCGACCATCACCGAATGGTCGATGACGAGATCCACTTCGGCGAGCGGATTGATCTTCTCCGGATCGCCGCCGAGGTTCTTCATTGCATCGCGCATGGCGGCCAGATCGACCACGGCAGGCACACCCGTCAGATCCTGCATGAGCACACGCGCGGGCCTGAACGCGATTTCGCGGTCGGAGGTCTTGGTCTTGAGCCAGCCCACCACCGCCTTCACATCCTCGGCTGTGACGGTCTTGCCGTCTTCGTGACGCAGCAGGTTCTCAAGCAGCACTTTCAGCGAATAAGGCAATCGGGACACGCCCTTAAGGCCGTTCTTCTCGGCCGCGGCGAGGCTGAAATAGGTGTACGTCTTGCCCGCCACGGTCATCGTGCGGCGGGATTTGAAACTGTCGAGGCAGCGCGTCACTGAGGATGCCTTTATATAGGGTGGGAGTGGGCCGTGGTTTAGAGCATGAGCCACGAAAGTGGAAGCCGGTTCTGCGAAAAGCTCATGCGATTCGCAGGAGTCGGATTCCGGTGCAAAGTAAAGGGAAACGGTGATGGAAAATGTATTGGTCGAACGCAACGGTCCGGTAACCACCGTCATCCTCAACCGCCCGAATGTACGAAATGCCGTGGATCGGCCGACCGCGGAGGCGCTGGCAAGCGCATTCCTCGTCTTCGAGCATGACGAACACGCGCAAGTGGCCGTGCTCTGCGGCGCAGGCGGCACTTTCTGCGCGGGCGCGGATTTGAAAGGCGTCTCCGATGGACGCGGAAATCTGTTACGCCCGCCGTCGCCGGAGTTCAATCCCGAAGCCACAGACGCGCCGATGGGGCCGACGCGGATGCGCCTGTCCAAGCCTGTGATTGCTGCGGTGTCGGGTCATGCGGTGGCGGGCGGTCTCGAACTCGCCTTGTGGTGCGATCTGCGCGTGGCCGAAGATGACGCCGTGTTCGGCGTGTTCTGCAGGCGCTGGGGTGTGCCCTTGATCGACGGTGGCACGGTGCGCCTGCCGCGCCTCATCGGACAGAGCCGAGCGCTCGACATGATCCTGACGGGACGTCCCGTCGGCGCGATGGAAGCGTTCGGAATGGGCCTTGCCAATCGCGTCGTGCCAAAGGGCGAAGCACGCAAAGCCGCCGAAGAACTGGCGCTCGACATCGCGCGGATGCCCGCGATGTGCATGAAGGGCGACAGATCATCCGTGTACGAACAGTGGGATCTGGATTACGCCCACGCAATGGCCAACGAATTCGCCCATGGGCTGAAACCCATTTCGTCGGGCGAGACCCAGAAGGGCGCTGCCCGGTTCGCAGGCGGAAAAGGCCGTGGCGGGCGCTTCGACGATATCTGAAACTGCTCCATATTGTTGCCTGATTCGCACCGATACTTTGCCGCTTTGGGGGACTACGGACGGCCAGGATCGCCCGTGACGAAATTCGAATGAAAAAGAGCTGGTTCCTTGCGCTTGCGCTCGCCGTTTCGGCGATGTCGCCGTCTTTCGCCGCAGAGTCGCTGTCGGCGAAGCTGGAGTCGCGCCGTGTGGGCACCATCGAACCGGGAACTTATCAGGCCGGCGAAAACGTCATCTTCACGCTGGCGCGCTGGAACGACAAATATCTGCTGCGCTTCAACGGCGACCCGGAAACCTATGTGCTCTATCCGTCATCGACCACGATGGGCGGGCGCATCCTCAAATATGATACCACGGCGACCGCAATCTCCGTTTCGGGCTGGGGCGGCATCACGATCTATACCGATGCGAAGCCGGGCGGCCTTCCTGCCGTGCGCGCCGACGAGCACGATCCCGCGATCCCCGTACCGCAGCCCGCGACCTTCAGCGAATTGCAACGCGCCGCTGAAGATGAAAGCGCGCATCTCGCTTATGTGCGTGACGTGAAAGTGGCGTTCATTGCCGACTGGGACCGGCTTTCGCAACACCCCAATTCGTGGGCACAGGCCTTCGAAGCGATGGAAAATGCCGGACGCGGCATCGAACAATTCACCGCCAACGCGCGCAATCGCCAAGTGGTAATGCGCCATCTGCAGGCCGTTCGCTTTCAGGACGGCATGCGCCCCGCCATCGCGATCACCGGCAAGACGCTCCTCGTGACGTTCGACGCCAGCAAGAATTTCGCTGGCCGCCCGTCCAGCCGCGCCATCGAACATGCGCTTGGGCACATGCTGGGGCAGAAAAAGCTTTAGCCCGGATCGAAACCTTCTTCCGCCAATTCGAATTTCGCAAATTCGAATCCCGGGGCCACCGTGCAGCCGACCAATGTGAAATCGCCGAGCGAGCGCGCGCTCTGCCATGCATGTGGCGGCACAACCACCTGCGGGCGTTCGCCGCGTGTGATATCTGCACCAAGCACGAAGCGTTGCGCGCCGTTGCCCTCCGCCGCAATTTTCAGTTCGAGCGGCGCACCTTTGTAGTAATGCCAGACCTCCCCCGCGTCGACGCGATGCCAGCGTGAGACCTCACCGGCTTGCAGCAGAAAATAAATCGCCGTGGAATGCGCGCGGCCTCCCGAACCGGACGCGTCGCGATACGTTTCCCGATAGTGCCCGCCTTCCGGATGGGGTGTTAATTCGAGTTCACGAACAAGGCGTTCCGCCTCGGTTAGAGATTTGTTCATGTCCGCTTCTGTTGCACTGCATCATGCTCTTGTAACATTTGCTCAATGCGGATGTGGGAGTATTTTCAGCCGCTGTTCCATCCCCGCGCCATGAGCCCCGACAAGCCGATGCCCCAGGATTCTGCAGACGCCGCCATCGTGGCGCGCGACGACGAAGCGCAAGCGCAGGTCCGCATCGCCGATGCTGCTGCCCTGCTCTCCAAAGACAAGCCGGAATTGCGCGATTTCTTCGCCGCGCTCATGGCCAATGCCTCGCCCGATGATGTGACCCGTCTCACGCCGCAAGGATTGGCCGCACTCACACGCATGATCTTCGAGCGTATCGAAACGCGCAAACCGGGGGAAACGCTGGTCGCCGCCTTCGAACCGCAGGAACTTGACGGTTGCTACACACGGCACGAAACCGTGCTGCTCGCCGCCAACGACGACAGTCCGTTCCTGTTCGACTCCACGCTCGGCGAAGCAAACGTGCAAGGCGCGCGTATCCGCGCCGTGTTTCATCCCATCATCAAGGCGAAGCGCGCTGGGCAAGACGTCCTCGAAAGCGTGATCGTGCTGGTGCTCGACCCGTTGATGGAAGATCGCCGCAAGGCGCTGGAAGCCGGCGCACGCAAGATGTTCGCGCAGGTGCGCCTTGCCGTGCGCGACTGGAAGAAGATGCTCGCGCATCTGAGCGACACCATCGCAACGCTCAAGGTAAATCCACCACCGCTGCCGCCGGAGGAAATGAGCGAAAGCCTCGCCTTCCTCGACTGGCTGGTGGACAACCATTTCACGTTCCTGGGCGCGCGCGATTACGTCTATTCCGACGACAATGGCGGCAGGCTCGAACCCGTCGCCGAAAGCGGGCTGGGCGTGCTCTCTGATGTCGATGCGCGCGTGGTGCGCCGCGGACCGGATCGCGCGGTGCTGACGCCGCAGGTGCGCGCTTTCCTGCGCGAACCATCGCCGCTCATCATCACCAAATCCAACGAACGCAGCCGCGTCCATCGTCACGTCCACATGGATTATGTCGGCGTGAAGATGTTCGATTCCGACGGAAAGCTGAAAGGCGAGCGCCGTTTCGTGGGCCTGTTCACCTCCGGCGCCTATAGCCGCAGGCCGCAGGACATTCCGCTTCTGCGCCTGAAAGTGCAGCGCGTGATCGACCGCGCAGGGCTTGCGCCTGCCAGCCATGACGGCAAGGCGCTGGCGCATATCATCGACACGTTCCCGCGCGACGAACTCTTCCAGGTCACCGAAGACGAATTGTTCGCGACCGCTATGGGCATATTGCGCCTTGGCGAGCGGCCGAAAGTGCGCGTCTTCCTGCGCTTCGATCGTTTCGACCGTTTCGTTTCGGCGCTCGTCTATGTACCGCGCGACCGCTACGACACGCAGGCGCGCGAGAAAATCCACGCGATCCTCGCCAATGCCTTCCATGGCCGCACCTCGGCATCGACCCCGCTGCTCGACGACTCCGTGCTCGCTCGCGTGCATTACATCGTCGGCCGCAACGACGGGCCGCGCCCGCATGTGCGCGTGCACGCGCTGGAACACGAAATCTCCAAGGCGATCCGCACCTGGTCGGACGGTTTTTCCGGCGCGCTGATCGATGTGCATGGAGAAGCCGAGGGCCAGCGCCTGTTCCGCACGCAGGCCCACGCTTTCGGCGATCGCTATTGCGACACCTTCATGCCGGAAGAGGCCGTCACCGATCTCGACGAATTGCTGGCGCTGGCGCGCGCCAAGGACAGCCTCAAAATCAAGGCGCGTGTCTATCGCCACGGGGACGACGAGCACGATGCGATCCGGCTGAAGCTTTATGTACTGGGCGGCGTGCTGCCGCTTTCGGCCTCCATGCCGATCTTCGAGAATCTGGGACTGAAGGTGATCGCCGAAGATTCCTATCCCGTGACCCTGCGCACGTCCGACGATTGGACGGGCGACGGAGCGGTGCTCGATTTTCTGATGGAGCGCGTCGACGAAGGCCCCGGCGACCTGGACGTCGTCAAGCAGCCGCTGGAAGAAGCGTTCCACGCCATCGTCTCCGGCGAAGCGGAGAGCGACGGTTTCAATCGCCTCGTGATCGGCGCGGGACTGCAATGGCGCGACGTGACGATCCTGCGCATGGCCGCAAAATATATAAGGCAAGCGGGCTTCGCGCTCAGCCAGGACTATCTCGAGCTCGCACTGGCGCGCAATCCCGACATAGCGGGGATGCTTGTTGCGCTATTCCACGCGCGCAACCACCCGCACCACGCCGATGAAAAAGAAGCGCAAACCATTCGCGAGCGAATCGAGACCGCACTCAATGATGTGCCGAGTCTCGACGACGACCGCATCATCCGGCGCATCCGCAACATCATCGACTGCACCTTGCGCACCAACTTCTACCAGCCGGACGACAAGGGAGCCGCCAAACGCTACGTCTCGGTAAAGCTCGATTCTCAGAAGATCGACGATCTGTCCGCGCCGCGGCCGCTGGTCGAAATCTTCGTCTATTCGCCCGATGTCGAAGGTGTGCACCTGCGCTTTGGGCGCGTGGCGCGCGGCGGCATCCGCTGGTCCGACCGGCGCGAGGATTTCCGCACCGAGATCCTGGGGCTGGTGACGGCGCCACAGGTGAAGAATGCCGTCGTCGTGCCGGTGGGCTCGAAAGG
>CAZTCU010000207.1:0-5421 GCA_964612235.1 uncultured Rhizobium sp. | reverse complement strand
TCGCCGTCGCGGATGGCGGTGGTGCGGACGGATGCCGCGTCCGACCCCGCATTCGGTTCGGTGAGCGCGAAGCTCGCCACGACCTCGCCGCTGGCGAGTTTGGGCAGCCATTCGCGCTTCTGTTCGTCGCTGCCGAACATCACCACGCCCTGGCTGCCGATGCCGACATTGGTGCCGATCACCGAGCGGAAGGCGGGCGAGGTCTGGCCGAGTTCGAAGGCGACGAGGACTTCTTCTTCCATGTTGAGGCCGAGGCCGCCGAATTCTTCCGGAATCGACAGGCCGAAAAGGCCCAGCGACTTCATCTCGTCGACAATCTCGTAGGGGACGCGGTCCTCCTCCGATACTTTCCCTTCGATGGGGATGCATTTTTCGGTGACGAAACGGCGCACCGTTTCGATCAGGTGATTGCGGGTTTCAAGGTCGAGCGCCATTTCGATGTTCCGGGGATTTCGATGTGAGCGGGAGATTAGAGCGGATTTCGTTTCGGGGGAAAGCGCTGGTTCTTACCTCCCCTTGCGGGGAGGTCGGCAGCGCGCATTGACGCGCTGACGGATGGGGGTCGCGGTGGTGGAGCTTGGGGTACCGTCTTTGTTGCGCGTCCCCCCCACCCGCCATCGCTGGCGCGATGTCGACCGCCCCGCGCAGGGGGCGGTAAGATTGCGTGACACTGCGATTGTTCACGCCAGCGCTTTATCCGCGTCCATGGCGTAGACGCCGACGATCAGGATGTGATCGACGACACCGTCATTCTCGCCGAGCGGGAGCATCAGCGATTCATGGTAGAAGGAACGCTTGTCGGCGTTGCGTTCGTAGAAGCCGCGATAGGCATGCGGTTCGCGCGTGTCGCAGACCAGACGATAGAGATTGCGGAACAGGATGCCGTAACCGGGATAGCGATCTTCGAGTTCGTTGGTCGTCATGCCGGTTTGCAGGCCGGTCTGCGACTGGATGATGGCATCGCCCAGCACGCGGAATTCGAAATCGGCGCCGCCCTGAACCACGCGCACCAGCGCGATATTGCGCAGGAGCGAACTCAGTTCACGAGGCTGGGCATCCCTTCGCGAGGGAAAGCGGCGTTCGCCCCTGAGGCGGTTCCACTTGTCGAGGGCCTTGCGGGTGAGCGGATTCTGGACTTCGCTGGGGTCGATCTTCTGCGTGTCGCGCGCAGCGTCGTTCAGCTTGATGAGGCCTTCCGTGCTGGCGGTCATGGTGGTTCAAAGCGGAGCAGAAGTGGGCGGCAGGAGCTTGCCCGTTAATCGTTAACCCAATGCCAACGCTGCACAATTCTTAGGCTTTCGATGCGTCTTTCGGTTCTGGATCAATCTCCCATCCCCAAGGGCGGCGGCGCGGCCGAGGCCATCGCGGAAACCATAAAGCTCGCCAAGGCCGCGGAACGGCTGGGTTATTACCGCTATTGGCTGGCCGAACATCACAATACCCACTCCTTCGCGGGCTCGGCCCCGGAGATCCTGATCGGACGGGTGGCGGCGGAGACCAGCACCATCAGGGTGGGCTCGGGCGGGGTGATGTTGACCCATTATTCGCCGCTCAAGGTGGCCGAGCAGTTCCGCATGCTGGAGGTGCTGACGCCGGGGCGGATCGATCTGGGGCTCGGACGCGCGCCGGGCGGGGACCAGCGCACCGCGATGGCGCTGCAGGCGGGGCCGCAAGCCTGGGGGATCGATGCGTTCCCAAGCCAGGTGAACCTGCTGCGGCAATTCCTCGACGATGCGTCGGGCACGCCGATGCCGGAGGACCATCCCTATCGCGGCATACACGCCATGCCGGAGGGACCGACGCGGCCGGAGATGTGGCTGCTGGGTTCGGGGATGCACAGCGCGGTCTATGCAGGCGAATTGGGACTGCCGTTTTCCCATGCGTATTTCATCAATACCGACAACAGCGTGGAGGCGTGCGACGAATATCGCAGGCGCTTCAAGCCGAGCGCATGGTGCGAACGTCCGCGCGTTTCGATGGGCGTGGCGGCGCTGGTGGCGGAGACCGATGAAGACGCACGGCGGCTTTCGGCTTCGCGCAATCTGTGGGTGGTGCGGTTGCTGACCAACCGGCCCATCGCTTTTCCGCCGCCGGAAGAAGCGTTGGACTATCCCTATACGGAGCAGGAACTGGCGATTTTGCAGGCGGTGGAGCGGCGCTCCGTGGTCGGAACCAAGGAACAGGTACGCACGAAATTGCTGGCGCTCGCCGATGCGCATGGTGCGGAAGAATTGGTGGTGGTGACGATCACTTACGATTATGCGTCGCGCTTGAGATCGTATGAGCTTCTTGCCGACGCTTTTGCGCTTTCTCCGAAAGCATAAAAACAACTTGTCATCCCGGCCGAGCAGAGCGAGAGCCGGGACCCATTGTGAAGCGGCACGATGGGTCCCGGATCGCGCTGAAACGCGCGTCCGGGATGACACCTTTGTTAAACCGGCAACAACCCGATAATCGCTCCCGTCAGTCCGCTTGCCATCGTTCCGGAGAGCAGCGCGCGCAAGGCGAGCGGCACCACTTCGTTGCGGCGTTCGGGGATCATGCCGCCGACGCCTGCAATCAAAATTCCGACCGATCCGAAATTTGCGAAACCGCACATCGCATAGAGCATGATGAGGCGGGAGCGCGGATCGAGCGCATCTGGCGGCAGGCTTGCGAGTTTCAGATAGGCGACGAATTCGTTGATGATGGTCTTGTCGCCCATCAGCGCGCCTGCCGTGGCCGCCTTGTCCCACGGCACGCCGTAGAGCCAGACGACGGGCGCGAATATCCAGCCGAAGATGCGTTCCACGGTGAGCGGTGCACCCCACAGATCGGGGAAATGTCTGAGGATGATGTCGGCGAGCGCGACCAGCGCCACCATCACCAGCAGCATCGCGACGATGCCGAGCCAGAGCTGCAGACCATCCGCCGTGCCGCGCGCCACCGCGTCCATGCTGGAGCGGTATTGCAGCATGCTTGCCCTGTCGCCTTCGGTTTCTTCCGCGCCGGGCACCATGATGCGCGCGATCAGGATGCCGGAGGGCAGCGAGAGCAGCGAGGCGACCAATATGTGCCCGAGCGCGCCGGGAATGACGGGTTCGAGGATGCTCGCATAAAGCACGAACACCGTGCCTGCGACGGTCGCAAGACCGACGGTGAACAGCACGAACAGTTCGGAACGCGAAAGCTTCGGCAGATAGGGGCGGATCAGGAGGGGCGCCTCGATCATGCCGAGAAAGAACGTGGCGGCGGCACCCAATCCTACGGCACCGCCGATGCCCATGATCTTGCGCAACACGAAAGCAAACGCGCGCACGATGACGGGCAGGATGCGCCAATGCCACAGAAGGGCCGCGAGCGCCGAGATCACGATGATGAGGGGCAAAATCTGGAAGGCGAAGCTGCCGAGCGCCCTGGGATTGGTGACCGCGAATGGCGTGTCGCCGCCGCCTGCATAGCCGAACACAAACGATGTCCCGGTACGGGTGGCTTCCATCAGCGCATCGACGACGCCGTTGAGCGAGAACAGCACATTGCGGGCGGCCGGGATTTTGAGGAGCAGCAGCGCCAGAGCCACCTGAAGGGCGAGGCCAGAGAGCACCGTGCGGACGGGGAAGGCGCGGCGGTTTTCGGAGAATGCCCATGCCATTCCAAGAATGACAGCTATTCCCAGAGCGGATTGAAAATGCGCCATCCACATTGCGAAATGCCCGGACGTGACCCTGCCCAGCTAAGCATGATTCGGGCGAGCGGCTGACATCGAGCACGCCTGTCGCTAGAGTGCGTGCGAGGGGCATACCTTGAGCAACATCGAACTAACCGGCGCCGTTCTAGGCGTCATCAATGTCTATCTCGTCATGCGCCGCAGTGTCTGGAATTATCCTTTCGGCATTGCGATGGTCGTGCTCTATAGCTTTGTGTTTTTCCAGGCCCGGCTCTATTCGGATGCCTTGCTGCAAATCTACTTTTTTCTGATACAGATTTACGGCCTGTGGAACTGGCTACACGGTCGAAGCGAGGATGGGCTCGTGGTTGTTGGCGCTCTGACAACAGCCACACGCATCGGATACGCTGTCGCGACGATAGCCGGCGCAATTTTCCTGGGCTGGATTTTCTCACATTACACCGATGCTGCCGCACCGTGGATGGATGCTGCTATCGCAGCCACCAGCGTGACGGCGCAGTATCTGCTGTCAATTCGCAAAATCGAAAATTGGGTGTTGTGGATAGGAGTCGATGTTGTTGCTATCGGCCTTTACTTCTGGCGCGGCCTGTTTCCGACTGTGGCTCTCTATGCAGTCTTCCTGATTTTATCCGTCTTGGGGCTCGTGAATTGGGCGCGCACACTTGAGGTGCGCACTATGACTGATGGGGCGTCCGCATGAGGCGGGGCTTTCTCCTTGGCAAATTCATGCCGCCCCAGGCGGGACATGCCTTTCTTTGCGATTTCGCAGCTGACTATTGTGACACGCTGACAGTACTCGTTTGTACGCAACCCGGTGAACCAATCGATGGAGATTTGCGATATCGCTGGATGCGAGAGATCTGTCCCAAAGCGCGTGTTTGTCATTTTGCCGATACCGTTCCGCAGGAGCCGAGCGAGCATCCCAATTTCTGGGAAATCTGGCGAGCAATCGTAAAGCGATTTCATCCTGAGCCGATCGACTTCGTCTTCGCTTCGGAAGCTTATGGAATGCGCCTTGCGACTGAGGTGGGCGCTACGTTTGTGCCGGTCGACATTCAAAGACAGGCGGTGCCGATTTCAGCGACGCGTGTGAGAGACAATCCGTATGCCGTGTGGGATTTCCTGGCTCCGCCCGTGCGCGCGCACTATGTCAAGACCGTGTGTTTGTTTGGCCCAGAAAGTACGGGGAAAAGCACACTTGCCTCAAAGCTCGCAAAAAGATTTCACACCATCTTTGCGCCTGAGTACGGCCGTACATACTGCGATTTCTTTGGAACAGACTGCGATGTAAACGATCTGCGTCATATCGTTGACGGCCAAAAATCTCTGGAATACGCCGCTAGGCGGACCGCAAATCGGCTGCTCATTCTGGATACCGACAGGCTGATGACGGCGATTTGGGCGGACATGCTGCTAGATCACCGCCCCGCCGATCTCGACGATGTTTCCGAATTTGCCGATCTCTATCTGCTTGCTGATGTTGACGTGCCATGGCACGACGACGGCACGCGCTATTTTCCCCACAGCGAAGCGCGAAATCTTTTTTTCCATCGCTGCAAAAAGGAGCTGGAGAAACGCGAGCTTCCGTTCGTCATCCTTTCCGGCGATTGGGATAGGCGCTATGAAATAGCGGTGATTGAAATCGAAAAATACTTTCAGAGGATTTTCTAAAGTGAGCGGATCCACACGTCCAACCGAGATCCATGCGCTGAACGGGGCCCGGGCTATACCGCCTTTGGTGCTGGTGCTGTTTC